>CAYJBA010000158.1:0-6574 GCA_964367865.1 uncultured Bacteriovoracaceae bacterium
ACGTGTGCTCTTCCGATCTCAAGGGAACTCCGATGCGTTTTAAGATTTCGTCGCCTAATGAATTTCGAGTAAATGCACTCGATATTTCAAAAGTTCCAGGAAGGGCTTTTTCAATTTTTGCAATCTCAAGATCCGTGAGTCCCTTTTGCTTAAGCCAATCGCGATTGATCCCTGGAGTTCCGTCAAAACTCATGGCACCCAATAGGTACCTAATAATTTCTCCAATTTGAACTTGGGAATATCCCAAGTTTTTAAGCGCCGAGGGCACCGACTGATTTACGATTTTAAAATAACCACCGCCTGCGAGTTTTTTAAATTTAACTAATGCAAATTCAGGCTCAACACCCGTGGTATCGCAATCCATGAGTAACCCAATAGTCCCGGTAGGAGCCAAAACGGTCACTTGCGAATTTCGGTAGCCGTACTGCTCGCCCAAGGCTAGGGCCAAATCCCAATCCTGACGAGCGGCCGCTATCAGCTCTTTTGGCGCCTTAGATTCTTCAAGCTTATAGGCTGCATCCCGATGCTTTCGGATGACCTTGAGCATAGACTCGCGATTTTTCGCAAAACCAGCAAAAGAACCCAGCGCGCCTGCTTCTTCAGCACTTACCGCATATGCATGCCCACACATGATGGAAGTCTGTGCCCCAGCCCAAGCGCGACCTTCGTCGCTATCATAGGGAATCCCTTTGAGCATGAGCATCGTTCCAAGATTGGCGTAACCCAAGCCGAGCGGGCGATAGTCGTGTGAGTTTTGAGCAATTCGTTCTGTAGGGTAGCTAGAAAGCTCGACCAAAATTTCTTGAGCCACAATAAAAGTGCGGCAGGCTTGGCGGTAAGCTTGAATGTCAAAACTACCGTCGGCCTTTAAAAACTTAACTAAATTAAGCGACGCCAGATTACAGGCAGTATCATCTAAGAACATGTACTCGGAGCACGGATTTGAAGCCTTAATCCGATCTGTGTTCAAGCAAGTATGCCAATCATTTATAGTGCTGTCGTATTGAAGTCCTGGATCCGCACAGGACCAGGCCGCTTCTGCGATCATTTTCCACAGGGTTTTAGCTTCGTAAGTATCAATCACCTCGCCTGAAGTCCTAGCACGAGTAGACCATTTACCGCCCTTTTCTACGGCGTGCATAAACTCGTCTGTTACTCGAACGGAGTTATTTGAGTTTTGTCCGCTTACTGTCTTGTAAGCCTCGCCGTTAAAATCGGAGCTATAACCTGCGGCGATCAGGGCGGCAACCTTTCGCTCCTCTCGGCTCTTCCAGGTAATAAAGTCGACAATTTCTGGATGATCCATATCCAAGCAAACCATCTTTGCCGCACGTCGGGTGGTACCACCCGATTTGGTAGCGCCCGCTCCTTTATCGAAAACCTCAAGAAAGCTCATGAGTCCAGACGAGGAGCCGCCGCCAGAAAGTTTTTCTTGAGCGCCCCGAATCTTTGAAAAATTGGTACCGGTACCTGAGCCATATTTAAAAAGACGGGCTTCGTTTTTTACGAGTTGAAAAAGTGACATCAGATCGTCATCGACTGATTGAATAAAACAGGCTGAGCACTGAGGGCGAGCATAGGCTTCCTTAGTTTCAACAATTCGCATCGCGATTGGATCCCACGCGTAGTTTCCACCTGATCCAGTGATGCCATACTCGTGGTAAAGGCCTAAATTAAACCAGACTGGCGAGTTAAACGCGCCCATCTGGTGAATCAGCATATAAGTGAGCTCATCTTCAAAACTCTCGGCAGACCCCGCCTCAAAATATCCCATCTGCTCACCTACGACGCGAATCGTATGAGCTACCCGGCGTATCGTTTGCTTAACAGAAGTCTCATGACCGGTTCCTGGTACGCCGGCCTTACGAAAATATTTTGAAACCAAAATATCAACCGCGAGCTGACTCCACGCAGACGGAATTTCGACATCCTTCATTTCAAAAACAGTGCGACCGTCAGTATCTTTAATTTTTGAGGACGACTTGATGTACTCCACCGCATCGAGCGGCTTTAAACCACGAGCTGCAAGATCTCGGGTAAAGTACCGATCGATCGCGACCTTTTTAAAGTTCGACATCGTCCTTCCCGGAATCGGAGTAGTTTTAAGCGCTTTACCGTACTTTAGAACCGGCGCCGTGGGATTTGTGCCCAGTGTTGACTTCGCTTCAATTGCATTTTCCATTTTATTCATCGTGTCCATCATGTCCACCCTATCTATGACCAGTTCTCCGAACTGTGATTCTTAAACCCAAGCGGTGAATTCCGCCACCTAACAGCTTATTGCTGCCGACAATCCCTCTTAGATTGCCCCCTACAAAATCATCCTGATAAAATTAGGTTGGCCGGAATTTATAAGATTGTCAAAGATCACCACTACTAATTGTGGTGTCTAGGATGGGTATCCACCAGATATTGTTAGTGCGTGTGCGTTAGGTGCTTATGGTGCTTAGGTTTTTTGTCGTAGAGGCTCAATGTAACTCCACCTAATAAAAACTTATGCGACGCAGAAATCAAATGTCACTTGACCCAAGTCACTTTTGTTGTTCCACCCGAAAAAATGGCTTCATTTATTTTAATTTTTTAGAATTTTGTCAAATTTCTCGAAGGGCGTTGAGTTTTTTCTCAAATTACCCTCAAGATCTGCCCTGAGAGCCTATCTCACATGACATGAAAGTTAATAAACAACTCCGATAGTAAATCTAAATCCAGTGAGGTCAAATCCGCTTTGATTGGCGATTTGGCTCTTTACCGCCC
Source organism: uncultured Bacteriovoracaceae bacterium (assembly GCA_964367865.1). GTDB lineage: Bacteria > Bdellovibrionota > UBA1018 > UBA1018 > UBA1018 > CAYJBA01. Next base: position 2,755 of record CAYJBA010000158.1, read on the forward strand.
AATAACCCCCCCGGAGTCTTAAAGCTCGCCCATCCGTCGACCAAAGTCTCAGGTCACATCCAGCTGTAACCTCGTAGCCGTAAGACAAACCAGAGGTGTTAATATCAATTCCACTCGGCGGCGCCGGCATTTTTAAAAAATGCCAACCAAATACTCCTTCTCCCCCAACAAAAGGCTGAAATTTATTATCGCTCATAAAGACGAAATGAGCTCCGAGGGCGAAGGCTGTTCCGTACAGCGTATAGCTCGGAGTCGCGCCGGCGAGCATCGCAGTGCCCGAAGAATATTGAAATTCAGCTGCCACATTGTACCGAATAAATTCCCTTTTTTTCTCCGCGCTCAAACTTACAACGTATCCCTGAGCTCCAGAGTTGCTCTTGGCTGGGTCACCCGTGTAAAACTCTAACCCACCTTCAAGAATCGGAGAATAATCGCCGGCGCTAGCAAGCTCCGCTGCTAATCCAAAACAAACCAGAGTGAGAACCGAGTATTTTTTCATCGTATTCGCACTTCTCCTCTCCATCTATTCGGACGCTTTGCAGCAAGATTTGAGTAAAAATGAGTTATTCTGCGTCAACGTTCTGACGATTTTACCCTCCTCCTAAAATCGAATCAAAATTAGCCACCGACCTTACTTTTAACCTCGACCCTACCGAAAAGTTAACGATATCCCTCGTTTACCGAACGAACCGAGGGTTATTAGAAAAAGAGAATGGCAAAAGCTTTGACCCACAAGATAATCGTGATTCGCGAAAAGAATCGCAACGAGTACGAATTCTCGACCAATGAAATCATCATTGGACGAGATTCGACCGTTGATCTGAATCTTAAAAACGATTCATTGAGTCGAAAGCACGTAAAAATAATTTTTAAGGACCGTAAAATATTTGTCGAGGATTTAGGATCTCAAAATGGGACCATAGTCGATGGCAAGCCCATCCCTGCAAATACTCCGATAGAGCTCAGCCCTAATCAACCTATCACTTTACCTCAGGAATTTAGAATCTATGTCATCCCCTCCTGGGTAGCCGAATCTTTTCAAATGGCACAGGAGCTGGACCTCGAGAACCAAGAGCTCAGCAGATTGCTTACAAACAACAAATCTGAACTCAAAAACATACAGGATAAATGCCTATCCGAACAGGCTCGGTTTAACGACATCAGAACTGTGCACCAGAGAACCCAAAAGGAACTCGAGGCCGAGGCCGAAAAGCTCCATGCACTCCATATCGAGATTCGTCGATTTGAGAACGAAAAAGCTAAAATAATAGTTCAAATCGAGGAGCTAAAATCCCAACTGCAGGAACAACAAGAAATCCACAGAAAAGAACTCTCCGCAATTCGTAACGAATTTCTAGAAAATCAAACCTTGATTAATGAGTCCAGATCCGAGAAAGCCCAGTTCGAGGGGCAACTTAAAGAAGTTCAGGGTCAGTTAGAAATGGAAAAATCCCGCCTTCAAAAAAATATCGAAAAAGCGGATAACGAACTCCTGCGGTTTAGCGAGCTGACCAAAAAAATATCTGAAGCAAACATCGAGAGACAAACTCTCACTCAAGCTATTAAAAAATTATCCGAAGAATCGGCTGATTATAAAACAACCATTGAGCGATTGGCGGAGGATAAACAAACCGCCCAACGCCTTGCGCTGGAGACTCAAAAAGAGCTTGAAGATTACCGCGCCGAAATTGAACGTGAAAAAGAAAAAACAGCCGTGGCGAGAGCGGCCGCATTGGTTGCAGAACGAAAAGAGCGCGCCGAATACGAAGCCTATTCTGCGGAAAGAAAAGTAGAACGTCTCAAAATTGAAGTTGCTTTTGAAACAACCACGGTCAAAAAGGCTGTTTTAGAAAAAGAAGTGCAACTCCTCATCATGCAAAAAGAAGGGGTAGAACGGGAGCACGCTGATGTTCTCAAGCAAATCAAAGAACATGAAAACCGCGTATTAATCGCCCAGAATAAACTTCAAGACGCCGAAAGCAAAATCACCCTCGCGGCAGGTAAGTTCTTTGATCTCAAGTCTAATATAGATTCTGCAAAAAAAGAATTAAACGAAGTAGAAGCCAAAAAGCAAAGTGTTATTCAAAAGATTCAAAATTTCGAAGATGAATTAAAATCCAGAAAAGAAAACTTTGAACTCGATGAAGCAAATACGCGCACCCAAATCGAATCAGAGCTCACTGAACTTCGCAACCGAACCGAATCTGAAATCACCCAGATGCGAACCCAAGAAATTCAATCCTTAAAACTCCGTTCTGATCAAGAGGACAAAAAAATCCACGCTTATTATCTTGAACAGATAAAACACATGGACGCCAAAGTTGCGCAGCGGAGATTAGAAGAGGAGAAGAAGTTGGATCGCCTCCAAGATCAAAGCGAATTTTTTATTAAACAACGTAGAAAGGAAACGGCGGCCGCGGCTAGCGCACAGGCCAGAATGATCCTCAGGGAATTATTTACTAAATTTAGCTTTCAAGGGGACTCCACGGATATTTTAAATGGTTTCGAGTTAGAGGTTTCTGAGGCTGTTCTTGCAGCGCTAGATCCAGACCATACGCAGTCAAAAACAGAGAAAATTCGAACGAATGAATCAAACAAGGCAAAGCACTTCTGGGTTAAACTGGGTGGCGGAGTGGCCACAGTTGCAGTAGCCGGAATTACGCTCGCGATATTTCCTCAGCTTCCAAAAAGCGTGGCGAGAAATATTTATCGAGCCATCAGCTCCAATAAATCAGACAACGTCTTTATGGAAGAAATTCATCGTAAAGGTGAAAAATTTAACCCTCCCACCAGCCGAAACTATAAAGCTACTTATACCGACAATATCCTTTATACAGAGGGATATTTAGCTATGAAGACCGATAACGAAATTAAAAAGAAATGGACTCTTGCCTTAAACGATTTCTTTATAGGCACACTCGGTGTGGGCGATCGAGCTATTGTAGATTTTGTCGCCGCTGAAGCAGTTTTAATTGGCGAAATCGCCGCAACCGCGGATTTAACTTCAATTCAATTTAAAGAAGTCGGAATTAAAAAGATGCAAGATACCGAAGCTCATAATCTCCCGCGCCTCGAAAACCTAGTAGGCGGCAAAGAAGGGTATACGAAGTTCAGAAACTTCGAACGAGCGTTTTACGAGGCCAATAGGAAATAGATCGTTTTAGGACGCCTTTTTATTGGGCAGCGGAGGTGGAGCACCATTCGCTGCATACTGCGCGGCTGCCGAATTAACCACTGGTTTTGTGCCCGATAGACGCATGAGCTCCTTATCCACAGCAAGCTCCGCCAATGCCTCAAGCGCGTCTTTGTTTTCGTCAAAGCCCGGAATTTCGTCCGGCAATAAGTTATTGTGGCAACGAATCCAAACGCGAAAGAAACAACGCTCCAGGCGCTCAACAGTCCTCATAAAGAGCTTTTCTGGGTTAATAAAATTATTATAGGTGGTTGCGATCACCGATAACAAAATTCCAATCGTGGATGACCCCATAGAGAACGCGGTTCTGGCTAAAAAAGTATCCATGACCATTTTAGTCGAATCTGGGTCTCTGATGTTCATAGATCCAAGTTCCGGAAGCGCCTGCATAATTCCTAGGAAAGTCCCGAAAATCCCAGCCACGATAAAAAGCCCCGGAATCATGCTCAAAAAATCATTAACGGGTCCGATGGGAATGATACCAAATAGGCGGTTAAAAAACGGATTTGCGCCCATCACGCTTTTCGTAATCTCTAAAAGGGGTGGTGTTTCGTTTTTATAACTTAGATATTTAATTTCTTTGAGCGTATCACTCACCAGACGCGCCGACCCCGAATGAATCATAAA
>CAYJBA010000159.1:0-6552 GCA_964367865.1 uncultured Bacteriovoracaceae bacterium
ACTCTGCGTGGATCGTAACTATTTACTTGTGTATGAACAACTCTAAAATCATGAAATGCACTTTGGCCCCATCTTAAAAATTGATAGCGCTCTGAGTTTCGTTCAAATTCAAGCTCGGTGTTGATCCGAAATGCGTCAGGTTTGCCAAACGCATCGACTTGGACGGAGTGATCAATCACCAGATCTGCAGGAGACAAGGGGTTGATGAGGTTGGGATCCCCTCCCAAACGTTTTAGGGCACCTCGCATTGCGGCTAGATCTGCGACAGCTGGAACCCCCGTAAAATCCTGGAGCAAAACGCGCGCGGGCATAAATTGAATTTCGCTATCCGGATCCGCCTTGGGTTGCCAACGAGCGAGAGCTTCAATGTCTTTTTTCTTGACCGCAATATTATCTTCATGACGCAAAAGATTTTCGAGAAGTATTTTTAGAGAAAAAGGAAGTTTTGAGATGCTTCCCGCAGATTTCGCAAACGCTTTAAGCGAATGATAGCGATAGGTTTTTGAGGCGACTGTTAAAGTGGACTGAGTGCCAAAGCTATTGAGATTCTTAGCGGTCATAGTGAGATGTCCTTGTGACCTCAGAATACTCCAATTTTATGTTATTTTGAACGAGTTGTTTTAAACGCACCCATTATTCGCTTGCGAAGGAGATGAACGACACACAACCCAAATAAGCCGATCAATACCGGTCTTAGCCAAAACAGAAAATTTCGAATAGGAGGGATCTCTTGCGTCATGGCTAGAAGGGGCAGCGTGGTGAGGTTCTGCGATTTTACCGCAAACCAAACGATCCCCTGCGAAGTGGTCCGAGTCAGGTCAAGGGCTATCCATGCCGCACGTTTAAACGCATTCGATGCGACTTCGTTCGTAAAAAACCGAATTTCAGCTCGAGGGGTTGCCCATTGCGTAAACCTTCGCGGTATTGAAAGCGAGGTCGGAGGGACAATTAGAGTTCGAGGGGGTGGAGAGTCCTCAATTGAGTGAGGAGCGAGAAGTCGCATTCCATAGCGAGAAGTGTAGATTCCAGCTTGAGGGGAGACTGGAAACGGAAGTGCAGAAAAAGTTCTAGTCAGCGTGTCTAAAACGGCTGCAGTAAATATTTCATCAACCCCTTCAAAAATAGGAATTGCAATATCGCGTCCACCGAAACTAAATCCGGCGTGGTAAAAAATATTAACCCAATCTAAAATACCGATCGACGTGACGCCTAGTGGAGGCATGTCGGCATCCTGAAAACGAGACGGGTATCCCAACCGCCTAGTCGCTTCTGAAAATGCGCTTGGTTTGATTCTTAAAAGTGCGTAGAGAGAGGCCTCGAGACTTAAGCCCAAGCCGGCCGAGGAAAAGATAAAACCATCTTGCATCCAGGCTTGGGGCTTTTGCCATAAAACATCCGAAAAATTTCTACGTAAATCGTCTTCAGCCATGGGAGCCATGGTTACACGGCGCCCTTGTAGTAATCCCGATGCAGCTGCCAGCCTCGCCCCTTCTGATAAAACGAGTGTGCTAAAGGCCCGCTTCGAAAGTTTTTGAGTCGCAGCAATGAGTGCAGGGTCACCTGGGTCCAAGACTGCCGGAACAATGAGCAGTCGAATTTGAGACGGAGCCTCATCAAAAGTCAGATCTGGATATACAAATACCCGCCCGGTAGTAGGCATCGGTTCTTTTTTTAGGGCGATGGTCGCTACGTTAAAGGCTTTGGACGCCGAAAAAACTGAGTAAGACGCAAAAAGATCCGAAATCTGTGTTCCTTGAGATCCAAGCAATAGGATGACCCAGGGTTTTTTTTTATCCCAATGGCGGGCTGGTGGGGGCGCAAGCAATGAGGATTGCAATCCTTTTGGGATCATAATCTCAGAAAAAGTCGAAACCATTTTGAGAGTTCCAAAGAGAAGCGGGGGGAGAACAAATGCAATGATGTAAAATGGAATTAATTTTTTCACAGGATTATTTCACAGCGTTTAGAGCAATCTGCGCTCTTTGTTCCTCAAAACGTTTTTGCGGAATCGAAATTTGAGCGCGAAGCGCGCCGGATTTTAGCGACCGCTCAATTCGCGCGGGAACATAAGTCGAAAGTGCATTAAATCCACCTGGAAAATTTTCTATGATTCCCGCAAGCGCGCGAGCGTAGCCGACTGGCGCTAGGGCAGGAGTCTCAGCTGCCGCCTGAAGTTTCTCCCAGCCAAACGCGAGCGTTTCAACAATAAGGCCCACATCTTTGGGACTCAAAGCAGGATGCTTTGCAACACGTGCACCCCAGGGGTCAAAAAAAGGCCCCATCGGCAATAAAAGATCTGCACTTCGCCTGAGTGATTTGACGCTTCTCAGTGCGAAGTGGCGATGATTTTCGTGCGATACATGCGTCTTATTTAGCTGGCCCGCTTGAGTCAGCGCACTTCGGTAAGGGGTGGGCCCTTGGCCTTCCAATCGATGCCCGCATTTAAAAACCGCCGCCCGAAGCGGATCATCATCCGAAACATTCCACATTTCTAAGACTCGGTCTAAGTCTCCCAAATTGTGAGCTATGATCCCAGCGGCACGAATAAGCCCCAGGCCGTCGCGTGATTTCTTAAAATCCTCAAAAACCAAAGCGTGATTTTGAACTTCAGACACGATTTCGCCCGCTACTCGGGCCGCTGTATCAGGAGCGCGCTTTCGAAGTGAGCTATAAGCGCCTGCTGCCGTGCTTAACCACTCGCCGTGGTGGCCTGAGAGAAAGATCCCAGTAGTCGGACCCACGACCCATCGCGCGGAAACGGGGCGATTATTCCAGGCGCGACTTTGGAGAACGATTTCAGTCATCTGAACTAAAACGGCCGTGGGTAAAACGGGATACCAAAGTTTAAATCGAATCTGATTATCAACATCCGTGGGTACATAACTTGCCACGGTCGCGTGGTGAGCGGAGAGACATAGTTTGTAATATTCAAAATGGTTGAATTGTCGCTGTGGATCGGCCGCTAAAGCTTTTATTTGGGCGATAAACGGAATTTCATCGTGAGAAAAAACAGGGTCAAAAATAAACGGGACTGTATTTTTAATTTGATCGAGCAAAATAGAAGGCAATACTCCGCGAGGCGCCTCAGGAGGTGCTTCTTTCAGATCGGATATTTGTGAGGCTAGAGATTTGAACTCGGGATCCGAAAGCATGGGGCTCTTTTCGCACAGGAAGGGCCTTTAGGCTACTTTCCTTTTGAGCCCCGCTGGACCCCAATTTGCCAGATCTTGATTTGTCGAACAACTCGCGAAACGCCTTCTAAAAGCGAGATTATGACCCCGTGAACCCCATCTTTATAGGCTTTGTAGTAAAAGTAGCTTTTTAATGCGTGGGCCGGAAACGCTCCGATTAATTTAAAGACAGTGGTTCTTTGCCCCTGGTTAAATCGATCCTGCGCCTCAATCGTGGTGTAGTGATTGAGCTTTTCTATGTAGCGCTCCACGGTCAGGTGCGAATGATGGAGAAGCGATTCATGGATCTTACCCGGGGGGTTTTTAAACACGGGGTATTCATGAACGTCATTGATGTACTGGACCCCATTTTTATTGAAAAAGCGGTCCTGGTAGCTAGGATTCCACATTCCGTAAAAGATGCGTTTTCCCTGAAAAAACTCCTGACGATGGACTTTGTAAGCATGAAGCTCGGGGCCACTGGGTTGGTCTAGGAGTGAGCGAACCTTTTTTGCGAGTTCGGGTGTGCAGATCTCATCGGCATCCACTACCAAAACCCAGTCGTGCGCAGCTTGAGAGAGCGAAAAATTGCGTTGCGCGCGAAAGCCGGTCCATGCCCGTTCTAGGACTTTGATCTTGGGAGTCCAACTCCGACCCGGTTCTAGGCAGATGGCCCTTGTTTGATCAGTACTCTTAGCGTCTACGACCAATATCTCATCCGCCCAAGCGAGGGCCTCTAGGCAGGACGCAATTTTCTTTTCCTCATTATAAGTAACAATGAGCGCAGAAACGGGTCGTCCTAAGTGTTGGTACATATAGGCTTTTTACTGACAAAACGGGGAGTAGGCAAGTCCGCATTTCTAGGAAGGCCGCCTCTTTTATACATGACACGGTTTGTCAAATTTGGTAAGAAGCGCACTATGGAACAGGTCTCCTCCATCCTTACTCCCGATCCGCCCATCGCGCTTCAAGACGTGATCGCACTCGTGGGCGAAAAGCTCTCGCTTGAGGCTTTTTCGCAATTGGCCGGAAACCTTTCTGGTTATCCCTACATTAAAATTGTGGTGGATCGTACAAAGCAACAGATTCATTTTATCAATTCTGCTCGTTATAAATTTCACGCCGACTATATTGCCGAACAGATCATGGGAGTCCCCGCGGAGGACGTTGAAAAAAATATCGATGAATTTAATCGCAGTGTCTATCTGAGTCCCGATCGTCAGTTTTTTTTAGGCAGCCTCGCTCTTCATAAAAGGGGCGAAAGATTTTTTACTCTTGAGACTGTCGAAATCGATAACATGGACGAAACCATGGTGCGAGAGTTTTATCTCTTTGCAAAAAACTATATCGATCCTTCGATTCCACTTTTTTTTAAGCCTGCCAATCATCTTCAAGAATCCATCATGTCGAAAATTGTTCCGACTGAGATTCCACGCGTTTTTACCCACGAGCTATTTGCTTCGTCGCAGTACATTGCTCTGAACGTGGGTACGAGCCAGGGTCGAATTCGGGCATTTAAGACATTCGAAGCCTATGAAAAAGCACGCACTACTCTGGAGTGGTATGACATTGTCGTTATGCATCGAGTGCCCGACGATATTCCGCGTGTGGCAGGAATCATTAATGCCCATCACACGACTCCTCTTTCGCATACAAACGTATTAGCGCATGGTTGGCAGATTCCAAACGCGATTCAAATTGGGATTTTCGACCGTATTGAGCGAGAAAATTTTGATGGCCAATGGGTCGAATTCAACGTGGATAACAACGCGGATCGCGTGGGGTTGATTGCCATCCAACCGCCTCACGAGATCGTAAGCCAACGTCCCGCCTGGAGTGTTCAGCGCATTAAACTCGAAGAGCCTGAAACTATAAATACTCCGATTCTCTCGCTCGATCGCCTGAGGATGAGCGACCGTTACAAATATGGTACAAAAGCCGCAAACTTGGGCGAGCTAAGACACATCTTAGATTATGGTTCTGAGCGCCTGATCGGATTTTATCGAATTCGGCGGCCTCCGCGCTCCAATCTTTTAAGTTATTTAGCGCAAGTATTAAAGCTTCCAGAGACCGCCGATCATGTGACGATTCAGCGCAAAGCCTGGGAGTTTCTGAAAAATAATGTGAGAATTCCAACTGGAATTGCGATCCCTTTTAGTGTTCAGCAAGAGTTTCTAGAATCCTCCCCTCGCATACAGCAGGCAATCGGTAAATTAAAAATGGCGCTTGAGCTCAACGCGCGCGAGGTGGATTCGCTTTGTTTGCATCTTCAGAGCATGATTCGTTCGGCCCGGCTCCCAGATCGAATTCGCGATTATATTGATCTTGAAATCGCCAATACGTTGGGTGGAGTCTCGAGTTTTGTGGTTCGAAGCTCATCGAACGCTGAGGATCTCGAGGGTTTTTCTGCTGCAGGAATTTACGAGTCCATCAACCACGTGACTACAGCCGACAATATATTTCAGAGCATCAAAGAGGTATGGGCTTCGCTCCTGTCTCCGAGAAGCGTGCGGCTCAGGCATGATGTTGGAATTTCGCTTGATGATTGTTATATGGGAGTCATTATCCAAGAAGAAGTCATTGCGGATATGGGCGGCGTTCTCGTCACCTCAAATCCGATGGCTCGCGGTGATTTTAGAAACGTTTATATTAACGTCTCTGCCAAATCAGTGACCAACATCGTTCAAGGCTCAGAAGAGCCCTTTCAATATCTCTATAATACAGTCGAAGGCGGCGGTCGCACGCTATCATTGGGCCGAGCACAAGAGGATTTGGCCATAGCGAAAAAAGACGCGCTTCAAACACTAGCCTACGCTGGCCGCCTGCTTCAGTCACACTTCTCGCCCGATTATACGTTTTCAGCACCTGTAGATATTGAGTGGGTTACAAGCGCCGAAGGTCTTTATATTCTCCAACTCCGGCCTTATTCGAAATAGCATGGCCGCTTTAGCGAAACCAGTTCCTGAGCTTCAAAAAAAAGTCGTACGTCTCTTTTATTGTTTTCAGTTTTTTTTCTCATTACTTCTTTGGCTTCCTATATTTTATGAATTCCAAAAACGGGCTGGGTTGAGTGACGTTGAGGTATTTCGAATCCAGACCATTTATTACGTCGTATTTTGCTTGCTAGAGATTCCGACGGGTTATCTCGCCGATAGCCTAGGACGACGCGCATGTGTAAGAAGCGGATCGGTCGTATTGACTCTCGCAAATCTGCTCCCTGTATTTACGCAAACCTACGCCGGGACTCTCAGTCACTTTTTGTTGATTGCTTTGGCAAGATCTCTCATTTCGGGCGCAGAGAGCGCTTACCTTTATGATTTTTTAAAGGAGCAGGGGGCGTCCTCTACGCTTTATCGTCAGGTTGAGGGAAATGCGCGCGCCT
>CAYJBA010000160.1:0-6538 GCA_964367865.1 uncultured Bacteriovoracaceae bacterium
TTCAACTCTCATATTCAACATATCTATCTTTTTACGTGCAGTAGACATAAATACATAATACTCAAATGTGATGACAATGTATATACATATTTTTACCAATGTAATCAGGCCATTAATTCCACCTAATGGATGTACGAACCCATCCACCTAACCCAATGCTGTCTTTATTTCTCGATTCGCTCCGACTCAACCAAACCCTTCAACTTTAAAAGACCTTTTTCAAACATTCCACCTACATATTTATCCATATTCATAAAAGTCACAGTACACATCAGTCGGGCGATAAATGGACTTTTTCCGCTTAATGTCCACGTCATTTGAGTGCTTTTGCCGGCAGGTGTAAGTATAAACTCAGAATCTTGATTCATTTCCATGGGCTTTGAATAGGTGATTTTTGTTTTGATCGACTGATTTGAAACAGCAACCACTATTTCGGCTTTGCCGGTTCCCATTCCTCCCTGGCTATCCCAGTTAGAAGTAGCTCCTACACCTGTTTCTGGCCCCGAATAGGTGGTTTTGACGTGCGGATCAGTTTCACTCCAGGGCATCCACTGATCTGCATTTTTCATACTGACAAGATAAGGATATATCGCGTCAGATTTCGCATGAATTACCAAATCTCTTTTGATAAAATATTCAGAGGGCTTGATCGCTGCATAAACAATAACAGCCACCAAAAGAAGCGCCAATGTTGCTAGAATTTTTTTAATCACAGTTGCACCTTTGTTTTTAAGTTCTTTTAGTTCGAAATCTAATTCTGTCTTGAAATCGTAACTACTATTAACTTCAACTACAAGTTGGATTTCAGGATTGAAACCATGCGTAAACTGCAACACACGCTATTACTGCCTCTGCAACCAAAACACTAACTCCGCCATTCCTAAAGTATCTTTTTCGCAGTATTTAATAAGGGCTTCTTTAAGCGACTTTTTTTCCGCTGCGGTAACCGCATTTCCCATCAACTTCAAATAAGCGACCTGAGCACCACTCCCCTCACCGACTGCCATCATCTTGTAACTAGCCGACTGACCCAAAAGCGCAGGAGCTACGCTTTTAATACTAAAACTCCCCATAAAACTAGGATCATAAACGTGCTTGCGAAACACCGGCCATGGATCGACTAACCTCGAAGCAATGCTAAGCAATGCCTGGCTCAACTCAGAAAACCGCTCTGCGAGCTCCACAAGGACGTGCCGCTCAAACCCCTTGTTATAGGCAACGACGCTTCCGTTTTTCGGTAGGGCTTGAATCAGCTCCCGGGCTATGCTCTCTCGTGGATCACTTTCGGATAAATGAAGATACTCATAATGCGTAAGTTTTTCGCCAGGCTTTAGCTGCACATGACAGCTAAACTGAAACGGAAGTTGTTGAAACGGGGTCACGCCTTCAAAACGAGGAATCGCGCTATTGATCGTTTCGAAATCTAAAAACGATAGCGGATACACCCACTCACTCAGAGCATCTTGAACCGCCTTGGCGTCTACAAATCTCTTTTTCTGGACTGAACAATCGATCATTCTTTGTTGAGTAGGGGTAAAGCTGCTCGGATCTAAATCGGCAAGGGCGATGATCTTTTTCTGGTACAGCTCCCATTTGATTTTTGAAGCAAGGTTCGGAATATCGAAAATACTTGGCGTCGGGATTTTTTTAGCGCTCCAACAATGATCTATAAAATCACATTTATGGGGCGCATTGCAATGGGGGCCAATTTCGATGTCGGGAACATCTGGCTGCGCGAGCATTTTCTGAAATTTAGAAAAAGTAACCGAAATCGTTTTAACCCACTTCTCTGCGTCCTCCGTAACGTCGACTCGCTTAAAGAGATCCTCAAGTTGAGGATAAACACAAAGGTTATTAATATGTAGGATCGACCCGGATTTTACTTTAAGACCAGCGCCACGAACTACCCAGAGCTGAGTCGCAACATCGCTGATATGAGACTCTTTAACTTGCGTCGCAGATTTCACTTCAATCACTTCCCAATTCGCTGAGACACTTGCGCGGGAGAGTATGTCCACCTGGACCAAAACGCCGCTATACTCAAAAGTGGCTTCGAATATTTGCAGGGCACCTGCCTCGATCGCTGCTTGCGTTTGCCCGAGTGCCGCACTCAGGTCGGTAGATGGAGCATCGATCAATACACCACCCGATAGACGTTTTCGAGCCTCACTCCCTACCGCGTGACCTTGATCAAAAATAAGCTGAGTTTCGACAGACGTTACAGCCTTAAACTCTGGGTGATGAGTTTCTAGATAGAGCGCTTTCTGGCACTGAAGCCCACGCTGAATTTTAGATTTACTCAGGCGATGAAGCTTCACGGAAACGTCTCATGATCCGTTTAATTTCTTTAGGAACTCTTCTAGTTTATCAAATGAGCCGGTCCAACCCTGAGTCATGCCCCCTCTCGCTTTTTTAAACGTATTGATTTCAATCGGGGTGTTTTGACCATGGGGTTCCCATTGAATCGTCACTCGCGTTTTATCCGCTCCTTCTTCTGCGAGTTGTACAGTGGTCAGCATCGTTTCTGGCCACGTCTGTGCTAAGGGGTGCCGCGAAATATTTTCATTTTCATCGACAAACTGTTGGGTATAAACAATGCGATTTGGGCGTTTAATTTCTAAATATTTTGCCCGGCTGTACATCACTCCGTGCAAGCCCTCCATTCGGCAAAAGGTCGTAGCCCCCACCTGAATGTCAGCTCTGATAAACTTCATCGTACTCCCGGCAGGCGGAATCCACTGCGAAAAATGTTTCGGATCAGTCCAGACGTCAAAAACGAGATCCATGGGCGCATCGAAAACCCGATTAATAACAAAAGTGTTCTTTTGATCTTTTTTCTCGGACAAATATTCTGACAATCGATCCCAGGTCGCATCACCCCCTGCTTTTTTGATAAATTTCTTGGCCTCTGCCGCCGCTTCAGCGGTCGAAAGAGCCATGCTTAACTCTAACTTTGTTTTCCCATGGGTTTCAGAAAACAATACGGTCACCCGAAACAAAGGGGGTTGGTTATCGTTAGCGCCATGGTCGTAGACCATTCGAGAGTATTTTTCGACTTCAAGAAATTTTGTTACATTTGGATAATCTATGCCCTTAGGACCATGCATGGTGTAATTCCAACTTCCGCCGGTCCGAACATCTTTTAAATGACTAGTGAGTGTAAAGCCACGTGGACCCCACCACTCGGCCACTTGTTTGGGGTCAACCCATGCATCCCACACCATTTTTAAGGGCGCGTCATAGATTCGTGTAATATAGATTTCGTTTGGCTTATTTTTTCCGGCCATTTTTCTTTCCCTTCATCTGAGTCAACCTCTTTTAAGAGCTTTGAGATGCTTTGGGATCCGCTAAAGCCGCGAAGGTTTAAATGCCCCGGATTTTATTACAACTCTGCACTCGTTGGCTTGTACCAACAAAGTGGACGCGGTCCCGCTTTATAGCCTTCTCGAACCGTGCATGCACCGATTTTTGGATCTTGAGGATCTGTGTCTTGATTATACGATTTGTCGCAAAGGGATCCTTGAAAATAGGTATCAAGCCGACACTGAGGTACTGGGTGTTCTTCTTCGGACTTTGCAACGGTCGAGGGATCGGGTGTATTAAAACTCACGCCGGGATTGCCATGAATCAGACCCAAAACAGCTCCAACTGATTTACCTGCCATTGCAACTCTCTGGCAAAGTGCCACATCGCTCTGGCTCTTGTAAATGGTCTCACACTCTCGCGTTGCCTTAGGATCAACGCTCATCTTGGCAACTGCGGCAATATTGTCTTCGCGATCAAAGACTCTTCGTAAACATTTCATGGCGCCAAAGTAATCGGATTCGCCCTCGCTAGAAGCCCAATTCGGACGGTCTTTTCTAGGAGCGCCACCCAAAAAGTGACCCAGCTCATGGCAAAGCACGAGCGCAAAACCATCCTCTGTGGTTAAGGGATGGCGGGCATATCCGCCGTACATATTGATGACCCATCTCTTGCCCCAGACATTGGCATTGGCATTGACTGTATCATCTGCCCAATGATTATGAACGACCAATAAGCCACCTTTGGATTCGACAATCGGAGTATAGATATCGAAAATGTTCTTAATAATTGCATTAAATTTTTCTTCATTGATGCCACTGTTAAAGATCGCCCACCGCGAAACTTTTATAGTGTTTTCAGGGGCTATCCCGCTCTTTCCATTTTTGTCACAGGCAAAAGCAGCAGGTGAAAAAACACTACTCAACGCCAAGATCACAAGAGCTAACCAGATTTTATTCGGCATATAGATCCCCCGTTTCAAACCAAACAAGAGCGACATACTTGCCCAGAAATTTTAATTTAGAAACAAAAAAAGCCGCCTGTTAACTGACGTTTTTAGTGGGAATTAAATAGCCCGTATGGCTCAGCAAATGGCGCATTGACACTAGACGCCATCTCCGAACATAATTGCTTCGTAGTCCGATTACAATGACGTGCATTAACGGAGAACCTCAATGAGCCTCACCCTAGATGGAATTAATATCCTCCTTGCCGAGGACGAAATTCTTTTAAGAGAACTTCTCGTCGCTCATTTAGAAATGAGAGGGGCGCATATTGAGTGTGCCAGCAATGGCGCCGATGCATTCGAAATTTTTAAAAGTAAGTCCTTTGATATTGTAGTTACGGATATTCGGATGCCTGGACAAGATGGAATTGCACTTTTACGACGCATTCGCGAAAACCACTTAAAAGTAACCCCCGTATTAATGATTTCAGGTTATTCGGACTACTCAGAAGAGCAGCTAAAGAAATTGGGCGCCAACGGAGTTTTATTTAAGCCCTTTGGAGTTCAGGAATTTGAAAAAAGTATTGCGGATGTATTAATGAAAAACTAACGCTCCAACATTTCAGGCACTGGAGCTCCATCACGAATCCACTCCAATACTTCGGCCTTTTCATCTGGCGTAAGTTTTGTATTTTCTCCGGGGGGCATCTCGTCTTCCGCAATCATTTTATAAATTTCAGACTTAGCTGGATTTTTAAGTTTTATAAAGTCAGTATCTCTGCGGAGTCTTTCAAAATCCAAAATGAAATCAAGCTCCCCACCCTTTTTTCCGTTTTCGCCGTGGCATTTAAAACAATTGTTTTCAAATATTTTGTGAACTCGAGCCGCCAGTTTAACTTCGTCTAACGTCGATGCGACAGTTCGAGTTTGCGTAGAAGGGACCTGGGCTTGGAATAGCAAAACATTGCCCAATAAAACTCCGAAACTCACTAATCCCACAACCCAATATCCGTTCTTAATAGACCGCTTCATATCCTTTTCCTTTGCCAAACAGCGCCCTCTCTCAGCTTAACCCGAATTCTCACATTTCTACACTAAGCAATTGGAATACCATGCAAATTCTCTAATGATTTCAAGGTATCCCACTGATGTTGTCGTCGAGATCTTGGACGATCTGAAATCTAATAGTCAGAGTGAAACTCCAGTAGTAAATAGCTCTTATGAAACTGAAACGTACCCCAGAACTTCATTCTTTTTTATCCACCTATTTTGCCGAAACTGATTCGGAAGCGGATGAGAAAAGTACTCGCTCCTTTATCGCTAGCGCCAACACTGAACGGCAACAGCTAGTCCTATCCCAGGCTAAGCGCTTGATCGATGAACCCGAATTTCCTTTCGATGAGATGGGAAGCGAAGCCAATCGTTGGTTTGGCGACCCAAACGAAGCGCGCAGCTGGCTTCAGTCAATCGTAAACATTTTAGAAGGGGCTGCCACACAGGGCACGGAGTCCAGGGCAGTTGTAAAGGATAGCAATGGCACCCCCCTGAATGAAGGTGACTCAGTCACTGTGATCAAAGATTTAAAAGTCAAAGGAGGATCAAGCGATCTCAAAAGAGGCACGACGATTAAAAAAATCCACCTGATCGGAGATCCCGACAACATCGAATGCCGCGTAGACGGGAGTACGCTTGTACTTAAAACCTGTTTTCTTAAAAAAGCCTGATTATCGCGACTGATAGATCGAAAAATGTGCAAAATGCTGGGGGGCGGTCATTTGCGAAAGCCAGGGCTCTGCTCTCTCAATCGTGTCTCGCGAAAGGCGACCGCGCCCGATCACAGTAATTTTTTTCTTCCGAGCGATTGCTTTTAAATCAGCTAACGTTTTTTCGATGGCCTGAATCGTCCCGTAATCATAAATAAAGAAAAAATCCGCAGGCTCCAGTTTAAAATCGGGACTCGATAAGTCGCCTAATTTAACTTTGACGTTTTTAAACTGCCATTTCGCTAAACAGCGATTGCTTTCTGCAACTCTTTCGTTGACGTATTCGTATCCGACAAAATGGACTTCTCGAAAATGGCGACCAATCACGAATCCCATTCGGCCGTAGCCTGCGCCCAGATCCACGATTTTACTCCCCGTCGGCAGGCTCAGTAATTCAAGAATCGCGCGAATCTCCGAATAAGGCGTCAGCATTTTTTTGGCGGGCAGTCCAATCCACAATTGCTGTTCTCTAAATCCAGGGAGATCAGTTTTTTGTATGAGCATAGACTCAGTTTCGTCGATCTTT
>CAYJBA010000161.1:0-6528 GCA_964367865.1 uncultured Bacteriovoracaceae bacterium
CCGCGGCCTATCGGCCGCTCCGCCCGGGCGGGCTGGGCTGGGCTGGGACGGAAATACGATCTAAGAAACGCTAGATGGAACAAGAGCGTCCCTAGGACTATCGTCCTTTGGACACTCCCTATGAATAAAAACGTTTTGAAGATTAGGATCCTCGGCCATCCTACCGCACGCGGCACAAAGAGCTTTCGCCCTCGGAGCTTCACCCGACGCCAACTCCGATGTGGGGGGAAGAATCGAATCCGAACGAGGCGTCACGCCCATTTTAAACTGATCATGAAGATACCGAGCTTGAAGCACAGACATCCCCTGCTTCACCGCTTGATCCACGTATTGCTTCCGCCAAAAATCGTCATCAATCACGCCAAGCCATTTAGCCACGCCTAACTTCAACTCCCCTGTCTTGATTGGCGCCAACATATAATCAGGATACGCTAAAATCTCCAAACGATCCCGGACCCATTGTTCGCTTCGGCTCATTTTTGTGGCGATGTCGGATATTTTAGTTTCATCCTCGCCAACAAGCCGCCCCAAAAAAATAGCCTCATCCACTGGGTCAATATCCTGACGAAAAAGATTCTCATGCGCCATTATCTCCATAGCTTGCTCGTCAGTGAGTTCACGAACCACGCAAGAAATCTCCCCAACGTTCGCAATCTTACACGCCATGAAACGACGATGGCCGGCAACGACTTCATAGCGATTGTCACCCGGACGCAAACACCCTTCCTTACATGGCGGCAAGTCTTCCTCATGCGCACAACCTTTCACATGTACCGGCCGCACAGTAATCGGATTTATCAACCCCTCCCTCTTGATACTCTCGGCCAACTCAAAAATCTTGTCGCGATCAATGTCGGTCCGCATCGGATTCACTGGGTCGTCTATAAGATGTGAGAATATTTTTCCAACGTCGTTGTGCATTATTTTTTCCTTACAACAATATCCAACCACGACCGAGAAACCTCAGCCAAATTATTTTCTGAATAACCAGAAATGTACATCAAATGAGCAATGCCCTGACATTGATTCCACCGCTTAATCTTTAAAGCGCTAACAATGTGCGAATCTAAACCGCTACTTCTTTTCTTGGTCTTTGACATAGTTCAAATAGTCTCTCAAAGCTAGCTGCAAAATTCCTAGTATAATTCCAAAAAAATACAACCCGTCAAACCGGCCGCTATTCCACGGAGTTTGCAACGAAAGAAACCCACCCCAAATCAAAAGCCATGGTTGCCATCTAAAAAATAATTTTATCATGCTTAAATTCTACCACCACCCCCCTAGGGGGGTCAAGTCGAAAAGTTATCCACAGCCCCCCATTTGACAAACAATATACCTTTCGCGACAATGAGAATGTGCAAGTACGCACCACTTCCCTACCGGGAAATCTGCGGAAAATGCACGCGGGAGTAACGAAGAAAAAGCGATAGGAGCATCGACGGCCGGCGATGCGGTCCTCAACTTAATAGCTGTCCGGTTTTGAGGTCTATAATCAGACGCTGTTTTAAGCGCTGATTATGAGCGGCCTCGGCCCCCTCTTAACAACACCCCCCCAGCGGGAGTTCGAAGAAAAAGCAGGGTAAAACCGAACAAACTAAAATGCAACCTCAAAAGTTGAACAGCAACAGAGTAACCTAATCGGAGTAATCTGGTTAGGTTATTTTGTTAAAAAGAGGTAATAAAATCGACAAGATTGACAAAATTAAAAGGTCGTGTTGAAACATAATTTATAAAATCAAATGGCAAAAACAGCTTCAGTAGCGGTCGTAAAATGGCAAAGCCGGTCAGCCGGTGCAGGTAGCGATTACGCCGAGGGCGCGCGAACAACCGACAAAGACCAAGCACAAAGGGCCATTGCGGCAAAAGCGGTTTACCAGCAGGCTTTACAAGAATCGTTTACGCGAGACGCTTACGCCAGAGGACTCGGAAAATCGGGAAAGGCCGGATGGCTAGCCGGAGTTGAGCAAAAAGGCACAGCTAATTACTCGACCGGAGTAAGCGCGGATTCTGCCCGGCAAAAGTACCTATCCGAATCAGGAAAATTCGATCCGGCTAGAAAAGCAGCCGATAGCTTACCTCGCGGACCAAAGGGATCACCAGCGAATCTACAGCGGGTAACCGCCGTAGTATCCGCTCTCCGCGCGGCCAAAGTCGGCAAATAGTTTAAAGGTCGTCAACCAAATTAAAAACAAAAATGAAAGTTAGCAAAATCTGGGATTCAGCCGATGGCGCGGCAACCCCCGGTCGAGTATTCACTGCCTCCATTTCGCAGGAAGCAATTCCTAACGATGGTGAGCAGCTTGATTACTTAAAACTAGGACTTAAAGGCGCGGTCTCCACTGCCGCAGTGGTAATTGAGGATTTCGCAGACTTGCTCAATCCCCTAACGCTGCGGTTCGGCGGTGAAAACCGGATCGTCTTAACAGGAGAGGAATTGTGCGCTTTGATGGCTTTCTTCTACGGACAGCTGCCGGCGATCGGTGAAAACACCGACGTTACCGGCAATGACTTCCTAGGCGGAGTTAAGGTCCCTGTGTATCAGAAAACCGACCCAAACAAGCAATTCACCCTGCAAGCCGACCGGAGCGCTGTCACAAACATCGCAACGGAAACCATCAGCGTCAGCGGCTATTTCGACACAGGTGAACAGGGCAGGCGGCCGATTCAATGCGTCCGCGTGGCCCACACCACAGCAGGGAGCGCCGGACTGGAAACGTTCGGTCCTAGAATCGTCCCGAACGGAGACCTCATCGGTCTATTGTTAAAAGTCCCGAGCGGCTTTGCCGACGGCAACATTGATACTTCGGTTCAGAAGTTGAAAATCCTTGCCGATGGAAAAGTTATCGCGGAATTTAACGATCTAGGAGACCACTCCCCGACCGAGGTCGAGGATTACGTAACCCCGTCTCCGTTAGCCGATCTCTTGAGACAAACCCGAATGTTCGATCTGCGACCGGCCGGTTTGGACGCAATCGGAAAACAGCTGACCCTGCAATTCGACGTACAAGACATAAGCGACGCTATCGTGGTCATGCCGGTAATCGCTTTGAAGTAGGCAAAATGGCTAAAAAAACCCGATACTTCAAAGTTTGCATCAACTGCAAACGAGGCCTTGTCCGGCTAGATAAGGCCTCGGGAATGCAGGTGCCCTCACTCAGCAAATGGCCTTGGTGCGGCCCCTGCTTCGCAAAATTCGCAAACGACCCGGAGTTTGGACTCTGGGTAAAAAAGAACCTCGGCCTATTCACAAAATTAAGAACTCTAAAAAGACAAAAATAACCTATGGCTCGCAGAACAATCGGAACAGTGCCGGTGCAGGTAGCGGTCAGAAACCTTAAACGCCTGTCACTATCGGCTCAATTTCTACCATCATCTATCATTGCCGGAAACACGGGGCTGATTTTCGGCAAATTCGGAACCCCGCCGGTGGCAAGCAGCGAATCAAATACTTGGGATTTCCTCCTCAATGCCGGAGCGACTGACGGCACCAACGTAGACGAGAACCAGAAAAGGGCGCCAAACACCGAGGACCTCTGGCTGATATCGGACACTGCCGGGCAGATAGTCAACGTCGTAGAAAGAGACGTGCCGGAAGAAAAAACTTAACGAACTTTGAGCTCTCCCGGGTGCCTCTATGGACGTGAAGCCGTCCTTTGGAAGTAGCTTGGCATCACTGGGCCTAGTCAAGTGGGTTAAAATCCAACTAACGAAAACTTGGAGACACTGGGCGAAACAGAGGTACCCGAGAGCGCTAAAGGTCAAACTAGAAAAACAAAAACACCATGAGCGACAATCTAAAAATAAAAGCAATCAAAGTCGGAAAAGGCGCGTTGATCGCCGGCATCGGAGCCGGCCTCGCCTACATTTTCCAACACTCCACCGGCATTCTTGGCGGCGACTATTCGGAACTGATGGCGGCCGGAGGCGCCATCATCGCCAACTTCTTACGAGTGCTGCTGCAGAAAGTCGAGGCCTAACCTATGCAAAATGACACTGAAAAAGAATGTCCCAACTAAAATTATCGTCCATCATACTGCCGACACACTCGGCGGGCCTCAATTTGAAAAGGTCAACGCATACCACCGGACCCTTAACTTTCCTGTCAGTTCTCTTGGCTACTTTACTGGGTATCACTATCTCATTGAGCGTGATGGCACTGTCAAAAGAGCCCGCCTCGATTCAGATGAGGGAGCTCACACCATCGGACAAAATACCGAGTCTATCGGAATCGGCCTTGCCGGACACTTTGATTATCAACAACCCACGGCCGAGCAAAAACGATCTCTAGGCCAACTCTGCTATGAACTTTCCCAAAAATACACCATTCCTCTTGAACGCATCGCCGGCCATCGAACCTATCGCTCGACGACTTGCCCGGGCGCAAATCTTAGCGATGATACGGCTCGATATGCTATTTTAAGCCACCAACTTTCACTAATTGAAAAAATTTTACTATGGATACTCAAAAAACTCGGTCTATAATATCACAAATAACACGAGGCACGCTCTACGGGCTAATTATTTTCCTCGCTTCCGCTGTAATTGTGGAGGCATACACCAGATACTCGGCCGGCGCGCTTCTGCAACCGGGCGACGTTACCAGTTCGATAATCCGAGATGGAGCAATCACTTACCTCGACCTGCAAAGCGAAATCCTGATCGGAAAACAGCACCTCGGAACCTCAACCGATAACGGACTAATCTATTTCTCCATGAACGAGGGCGCGACCACGTCCTTAAACTTCAACTTCGCCACCTCGTCCCTATTTATGGGACTCGGCAGCTCAACGCCGGGAGCAATGCTCTCGGTCGGAGGCACCGGCATTTTCAGCAACAACCTCTACACCGGCAACTTCACCGCCACCGGCACGACAAATTTCGGAAACAATAGCTTTGATTGGCCGACTGACGCCAACGCTTCCGGCACGGCCTTAATGACTAACGGAGCCGGGACCCTATCATGGAACTCTCCGGTCGGCGGCATGGACGAGCTCTGTGACACCACAATTCCCGCAGCGACCACTTCAGCAATCTGCCAAGATTTCGCCGCTCGGGACTTTATCCGCGTCATTTTCCTATTCAATGACAATGCCGCAGAAGTCGGAACTCCACACTTACGTTTCAATGCCGATACCGCAGCCAATTACGCCAGCGCCAGAGAAGCCGAGGGTACAGCCGACTCCACCGATATAAACGCTAGCGGAATTATCGTCTTAAGCACGGCCGGAGATGGAATCACCGTCTGCGACATCATGAACTTCGCCGATACCAACAAATCCGTCTGGTGCGTCATCTCCGCAAACAATGGCGCAACCGCCGCGCCGCAAAAAAGGGTAACATCCGGCACTTGGGCCAACACAGCCAGAATCCACACCGTCCAATTCATAGAAACCGGAGGCGCGGCGTTCGTCAATGCCGGAAGCCGAATCATTGTGCAAGGGTCGGCCGAAAACTAGAAAACTTAAAAACCCGAATGCCGCACGTCCCCGGAGAACGAGAAAGCTACAAACTAAAAAGAAAGTACGCCCACATGAAACCGGCCGACGTTGCCATTTGGGAACGCTTTATTGAGAAGCGGCCGGATGAATACGACGAAATCATCTACGACCTCGCGGTGGGAAGCGGCGCGCCGATAGACGAGGAGCTGGATGATAACCTCAAACGAGACCTAAAAATCCTCACCCAGAGAAAAATCGACGTTGTCGGTTTCAAAAATAACGTCGTTGATATTATCGAAGTCAAACCGCTCGCCGGCCCGAGCGCTTTCGGCCAAGTGCTCACCTACCGAGAGCTCTACAAGCCGATGGAACATGCCGGAGAAACCGTCCGGATGCGGGTCATCACCGACACCGAACGGCCGGACATGGTCAAAGTCGCCGCCAAACTGGGAATCGAGATGATCACCGTATGAAAAAAACAAAACCATGCCGGCCATAGTCGCATTTTTCACCAGACAACTAATTCTAATCGCCGTCCAGCTCGGAATTTTTTCACTCATTGATTCCTACGTAGTACCCCTACTCAACAAAGCTCTCGCCGCCATCATCTCCGTTTTCGGAGTGGACAAAGAAGACGCCCAAAACATTCTCGCCAATGAAATTTTAACCACCATCGAATCTTTGGGCCTGACCGTAGCGTTCAGCCGGGCCCGACTACCGCTCAAAATCGCGGAAAAACTGGGCTTCACGACGAAAGGATGGTCCAAACGAAAACTATCCCCAAAAGCAGAAAAGGCAGCTGCCGAAAAAGCAGCCGTAGGTAAAATACCGACAACGGAACTGGCAATACCGACGGCTGCCGAAGCGACGACGGCTATCTTAAAAACTAGGAAAATCCTATCGGGATTCAACGTTGCCTACAATCTCTTACTCAAAACACTAGGCGTCACTTTCGTAGGATTCATCGCTATAAACAATTTCTTAGATTTCGGAAACTGGAATTCCGGCGCCTACCAAAAGACAATGCAAAAAGTGATCGCGTTCCTCACAGATCGGAAGAGCACACGTCTGAACTCCAGTCACGGCTACA
>CAYJBA010000162.1:0-6482 GCA_964367865.1 uncultured Bacteriovoracaceae bacterium
TTCAGCCAAAAACATCAAAACACGAAGCGAATAGTCGGTATATAATGTTAGTTGCATGAGACTCTATTAATCGAACAATTTGACCATTTTATCAAGGTCCCATTTCAATACTAGCGCAAATCAGGCGTCTACTTACATTCTTCGGGTTTTTGTCCGCGGGCGCGACAAGGATTTAAGAGATCTGAAATCGTGCCATAGATAGAGCCGAGCGAAGCTTCGTTGTGGTACCACCAAGTCAAAAATCCCAGAAACGGATTGTCCACGGCACCACGCGCCAACAGAACTTTGCCTGGTGCTCGAAGTATAAACCCAAGATCTGCCACGTTCATTACGGATGTTAGCCAGAATTTTTGAGAGACGCCCCACTTTATAATGTTGGTATCCATGAGGCGCTTAACAATCTCAGTGGAGCGACTAAACACGCAATCAAGTTCATCATATTTTCCCAGTTGCGTGGCAGTTCTAATTCGCCCATCGTGATTATAATCGCAGAAATCCACAAGGCTCTCAACGCCAGAGAGGATCAGCGTGATCACATGGAGATCACCCTCAGTAATGTACTCAGAATGGCCGTAGGCATTTGGAACGATTTCATCCAGGGCAACTGCGCAGGACTTCTCGAATCCCCATTTGACGCAGCTTTCGTAGGTGCGTGGATAGTTAATGCGAATGGCTTGGCCTAAGGGGCCTTCGGGATTGGGATCCATAAAAATTTTTCGATGAATTAAATACCCGTCTCCATATTCAGATTTTTTTACGTAACTGGGCATCTCGCCATTTTTAAATGCGCCGGTTTTTGAGTCTATTCCGATATATGAATTTTTAATTCTACCCAGCGAATCGGCAAAGCTCAAAATAGCGGTGGTGGTGTCTTCCCATAATAAAGTGGGCCCGACAGGTCCAGCGCCTATACGGCCAAGGTAATCGGTTAATAAGTTCTCTCTCTCTCTTGCTAATTTTTCATCAGGCTCAACGAACAAATCTGATCCGGTCGTTATCAAAGCGGCGAGACTGGAGATGCCGATTCCAGAGGAGGCCAGGCCGCCGCCGGCTGAGGTTTCAAATAAAATTTCCTGATTGAGTTGCCGTTTGATGTTTCCGATCAGACGAGAAAAAGTGTCTCCCATTCGCAGTCCTGCTGTAATAAAGGTTGCGACGTAATTCAGTTTCGGATTTTTCTCAATATAGGACTCAATCGCAGCGGGATTGCCGGAAAAACTAAAGTATTTCGCGTCAATCATGGCGCCGCTAATAGCCCGAAAAAACATAATTTTAGAAAAAACGTAGCCGTCCATGGGAACCGCGGTGGTGCCCCAATTTTGATTTTTTATTTTGTACGCAAAGGCAATGGATTGATGAGCCTCTTTGATTTCAGGAGTAATACGAAGCACGCAGTTTTTCCAATAATCAGCATCGTCGTTTGCACAGCTCTTATTTTGAGTGGCCTGAACATATTCTGAGATCCCATCAATGAGCCCTACCTGCCAGTTTCGAATCACTTGAAGCAATACTGCGAGAGTTCGCGGTGTAATTTCTTTTTGTGTTGAACCACCAGGAAAATAAGTGATGAGCTCCAGGTCATCCAAAAAATGCTCAGGGGGTGGAGCGCCCATCGCGCGACTCAGCTCGATCAGATTTTCAGTGTGTAGAGTGGTCAGTGGTATAGCTCTTAAGCGGTTGCAAGTCTTAGCCTCGGGACTGTCCTGTTTTAGATCATTACAATCAGAAAGCCAGTCGCGTACGATGGTCTGAAGTTTGTCCAAGGCTTCGCGCGCTAACCTGAGTTCAGAAGGAGAGGTTGTATAGGATTTATTTGCAACAAACTCAAACCATTTAGCACCGGGCGCTAGGCCGCGACCCAAGCGAACCAAGCACTGACCCATTTCGTTCACTCGCCAAATATGAATGGGGGTTTGGTTGAGCTCAACACAAAGCATCCCAAGCACCTCGCGTACAATCTTGCCGGCAGGCTCTACGGCGTTTTCAACATACTTTGTGTTGCCTGGATTTTTTATTTCTACAACGTCAAGAATGAGTTTTCCCAGCTGCTCGGATGTCATTTCCCAGTTCATGATACTCAAGGCTTCGGATACTGCAGCTGCGGTATCGGTTGCATCTTGGTAAACCAAGGGTTCGGTAAATAGGGTCGCCTTTTGAAAAAGGCCCCTGATCTTAGATCTGTTGTTCTCGAGCCAGCTCAGCCATTTATCTAACTGTGGTTTATCGATCCCGTCTTTAAAGCCCATCAGTTTTACAATGGCAAAAAGCCTCGAAATCACTCTTTCGGAGTCTCCCGG
This sequence comes from uncultured Bacteriovoracaceae bacterium, assembly GCA_964367865.1. GTDB lineage: Bacteria > Bdellovibrionota > UBA1018 > UBA1018 > UBA1018 > CAYJBA01. Next base: position 2,298 of record CAYJBA010000162.1, read on the forward strand.
AACGTTAATGATTTTATTGCGAATCAGAATCGCTATTTCATCGTTTGAGAGAAATTGATTTTTTTCAGTTTCAATTTGTTTCCAAATACCAGCCATTTGGTCGTGCATGCAATTAAATGCCGCAAGGGACTCTGTCTCGGAGCCCTTAATCAAAAGATCCAAAGAAGGACAGGATTTGCCTGTTGTTTTTTCGCGAAGCATGACGATGCGTCTTCGACCTTCGCCCCACCATTTACTCTGAGAACAGCCAGCCGCAAATGAGCTTAGTACGAGTGAAAGAACCAGACTGGTGAACCAAAGCCGAGTTTTTACCATTGGTAAACCGCCCCTAGGGATACGTTGTCCAGAGTTTGCCAGTTTCCAAAATATCCGCGATCATGGCCTCCCAGTAAACTAGCCAGAGCGTAGATTTTCATTTTTGGATCCGTTTTATAAGTAAACATGGGCCGCAGCCAATATCCTTCTTGCTGCGGAGTGAAATGTCCTTCAAATCGAATCGAAGGAACAAAAGCGGACTCTTCACGTGCAAACCGAATTTGAGTCCAAAGCAAATGTTTGCGGTAACTGGGCGATTCTACAGTGGGTGAATCCGAAGGTGGAGGGGGTCGATCCCACGTATGGAGAATGCCAGCCTCGAAAAAATAAAACGGCTGAATCTTTGCAGACAAAGAAAAGCGAACTGATGCGGTTTCAAAAACACCTTCGATCATTGGATTAAGCAACAATCCACGAACAGCCCAGCGGGCCGCGAGAAAATTTTCGCGGGGAAACGAGGGGTGAACATTAACTATGACAGTTGGAGTCGGGCCCGAAGGTTTCAAAACACCGGCAGTTGCCGTCTGTGGCTGAGGACTGGGAGCGGACCAGGCCATTAGGGCAATATCATTTATCTTATCAGAATAACCCACTGAAGCGAATGCTTGGCTCTGAAGCACGATCTTTGAAAGATCGCCCACCAAAATGCGATATCGCATCGGCACTGGCGTTGTGGGAGTTACATAATAATATTGGGGTGGCAGGTTGCCAAATCGAGCAGCTTGAGGAGCTTTAATCTCATCGAGCGTAACTCGGGGTCCGAAAGATGGAAGAAAAAGAGGAGAATAAGCCAGGGTAAAACCAAAGCCTGTTTCTTCGTTTTTAGCGCGAAGTCCGCCTCCGATCCATCCACTGATTGAGGGATCGAGGGCGTCTGACTGATTTTGGACCCAGTTAGATCCGATGGCTTCAGTCTGTGAGAGAGTTTCGCTGGGTCGCCCCTCTAAAAAGGGATGAACACGACCAAACCAAAAATGGCCCTTAGTATTTTGGTTAGGGTCTTGGCTCAGATTAAATCGAATTGCAGATGAATCAAGATCAAAGCTTTTGTCGCCAGTGGGTCCGGATTCGTAAAACATTTTTACATGAAGTTCGCGCACGGGTATGCGTTCGTCTTCGAGCAACGCCTTGTCTGATTTCCAATTTAAAGCCCCATCCAGTCGAGTGCTGAGAGTCTCTTCATTTGCGTATTGTGAGGATGAAGCTCCGGCCGAAGGCCTAAAGCGATCGGCGTAAGCATGAGGAGCCCAAGCGATCGATGAAAGAGTGCCTAAGACCAGGAATGAAAAAACGCATCTATATAAGCTACAACGATTTGAACACCACATACGCCGCTAAGCGTTATATATAGTCCGATGTATTTAGTCAACAAATACTTTAACTATCTATAATTATTGGATTATTTTTAAGCTGCCGATCTGATTTTTAGGCGCTTGAGGATTCCACCAGCAATCTCTTTTAGAGGTAAAACAACGTCGATTGCACCAATCTCAATCGCCTCTTTGGGCATCCCAAACACCGAACACGAGGCCTCATCTTGCGCGATATTATAGGATCCAGCCTCTTTCATGGCCTTAAGGCCCTCCGCGCCGTCTTTGCCCATTCCGGTAAGCACTAGGCCAATTGCGTTTGAGCCTGCATTTACCGCGACCGATTTAAGCAGAATATCGGCAGCGGGTCTTACAAAATGCATAGGGGGATCTTGATTTAGCCTGACCTCGTATTGGGCCCCGCTACGCGCGAGCTGCATATGATAATCCCCTGGGGCGATTAAAATTCTTCCGGGGAAAACCCGGTCACCGTGGCCGGCTTCTCTGACTTCAAAATAAGGAAACATGCGCTGCAGTGTTGCCGCAAAGGTCGCGGTAAAAATCGGGGGCATGTGCTGTACAATGACTACGCCTGGAATTTCGCCAGAAAGTCCACCGAGTACGACTTTAATGGCTTCGGTTCCACCAGTAGATGAGGCTATGGCCAAGATTTGGTGGCTGGTTTTAGGAAGCGCCGTAGTCGCTATTGACTTTCTTTTCAGTGTCGAAGACGGTGAATTAAAAAGGGGTCTCACACTAGTTAACTTCGCTCTCGCGACGGCTTTTACTCGCGTAATAATCTCTTGCCGAATTTGAGTCATTGCGCGTGTGATATCAATTGCCGGTTTGGGCATGACATCGATCGCCCCCGCCTCGAGCGCTCTGAGAGAAGTTTCTGCACCCTCTACTGTTAAGCTGGATATGATAATGGTGCGGGTTGGAAAATGAGCCATTACTTTTTCTAAAAAAGTGACTCCGTCAATACGTGGCATTTCAACGACCAGGGTCATGACCTCCGGACGTAGCGAAATTAAAAGCTCGCGGGCCACGTAGGGATCGGGTGCCGTTCCTACGATTTCAAATTCAGGGTCCGCGCCTAGGATTTTTGTCAAAAGCATTCGAATCACCGCTGAATCATCGACGATAAGGACGCGAATTTTTTTAGGGACAGGGGCACTCATGCGGCAACCCTCCCCGTTTGTAAAAATGCGGTAACTTTTTCAGCAATCACGTTACTCACTTGAATCAGCGCAAGTGGATCAAACCTTTGTTGCGTATGAACAAAATCAACTGCGCCTAACTCAAGACACTGCATTGCGCCTGAGCCATCTCCGCCAAAAGAATAAACGATCACTGGAGGAAGATTTCCGAATTTTTTAAGCTCTTGGAGCATTTTGATTCCGTCTGTTCCAGGCTCAATAATACCTAATACCAAAAGTTCCGGATTTTGACGAAAAACAAGGTCATATCCTTCGGCAGAGTCTGTTCCAGTGCCCACCACGTTGAGACCTTTTTTTCGAAGGGTTTTAGAAAAATAGGAACAAATCGAGGAGCTCCCGTCGACAATAATAATTCTTGCACCGTCACCCAGAGGGTTTACCGCGGCAAGGGGTATTTCGACTTCTTTGGCGCTAACGTGAGTGGCATCTTTTATGAACGAGTGCATGACACCAAAATCTTCGGTAGAAAATATGATCTTGCGCCCCCGGGTCCCGCCAACATTTTCATCTAAAATGGGGATTTTGTATTCATTAAGCAAGCTTCTCGCGAGCAAGACGTTACTCGCGCCGATATTTTTTCCGATGGTGACGCCATCAAGAACGTTGCCTCCACCGTAAAGCTTAGCTTCTATGCCCAGTCGGTTTGCACCCGCCTTCACCATCATTTTAAGAAGCTCCGGAATCGCAACCGCACCGTAGCGGGGACCTTGGCCCTCTCCGTGCAGAGGCTTATCCAATAAATAATGGCAAAGCCCTGAAATTTTAGAATTGCGATCACGAAATGCAACTGCCACGCAAGACCCAAGAATAGTGGTTATTTCAGTAGCTGATTCTGCGACGACTATTTTTCCGGGATAAAGGTATTCTTTTTTATAAAATACCTCCGGATTTCGATTTTCTAAAAACAGAGTGAAAAACGGGCTTTAGGTCCTTTTGTTTAATCATGCCAGATTCAGAATGGCCCAAAAAAAGAAATCCGTCTGGATTTAGGTGGTGCACAAATTGATCAATGACTTGTTTTGTAGTCTCGCGATCGAAATAAATAAAGACGTTTCGGCAAATTACGATATCGAATCCATGTTTGAACGGATAGCTCGGTTGAATCAAATTAAAAGACGCAAATTGAATCATGTCGCGAAGGGTTTGAACGACTGAGTACTTTAAATCGTTTCCCTCCTTTGTAACCGTAAAATATTTTTTCAAATAGGATTTCGGCACGTTTTTTATTTCTTCTTGAGTATAAACACCTTGAATCGCAGCCTGAAGAACTTCTACGTCAATATCTGAGGCCAGAATTTTCACCTTCCATCGATTAAACTGTGGCATTAGCTCGTTGACGC
>CAYJBA010000163.1:0-6453 GCA_964367865.1 uncultured Bacteriovoracaceae bacterium
CACTCTTTCCCTACACGACTCTCTTCCGATCTGGAGTGAGTCAGGTCTTGCAGCAACTTGAGTCTGCTTGGCAATTGCGGTTAAAGTTCAAACTTCATCTTGGAAATCAAGCACTGCGAGTTTTTCATGGGCCTGGCGAGGGCATAGGTGGTTTTCGCTCCGTTTCAATTGATCGCTTTGGCGACGTTAAGGGAGCGCATTTTTGGGTGACGGTTTGGGAAGAGGATGGAAGTTTTCTTTCGCCAGAATAATTAAAATTAATTTCATCGTTCTTAAAATCTAAAGACGCCGCCTCTGCTGTTTTATTGAGGCGGCCCAAAAAAGGGACGCCCGACGAGCCGGTACCCTTGTTAGGTTTGCCACCTCAAGAGCGTATTGCGATCATAGAAAACGACCTTAGATTTAAAATTCAGCTTTTAGGAACCCGCCATCCCGGACTTTTTTTAGATCACCAGCCGCTTCGGCAATGGCTTGCTCAAAACCTCGACAGAAAGCGTGTATTAAATACATTTGCATACACGGGCAGTCTTTCTGTTGCAGCCCAAAAATCGGGTGCTGACTCAGTTATCACATTAGATCTGTCGGCTCCCTCGATTGCCTGGGCTAAAGAAAATTGGGCTCTCAATGGTTTTTCGTTCGCGAGAGCCGAATTCATGACCGGGGATGTTTTTGAATGGCTTCCTAAATGGGCTAAGAGAGGCGAGCGTTTTGACTGCGTGATTTTGGATCCACCGTCGTTTTCACGAGGAAAAAAGGGCAATTTTTCAACATCCAAGGATCTAAAGAAATTGCACGAACTTGCTTTAGGAGTTTTAAGCCCAGATGGATTTCTTGTTACTTCAATTAATTCGGCCAAAGTCTCGCGTGCCCAGTATGAAAAAGAAATCGCCGCGGCGGCATCCGCTACTTCGGTAAAACTTAAAATGCTGTATGAAATCGAATTACCTAAGTCTTTTCCGACACGCCCTCAAGCGCCTCCCAGTGACAGGTATCTTAAGGGGTGGGTTTTAAAGCGTTGCTGATTTTCTCAGCAGTTTCTAAGAGTATAAACTCAGATCCGGGCGGTCCCAGGAGCTGAAGCGAACGTGGCATCCCATTGTCAAAAGTTCCAAACGGAATGGCCAGCGCGGTGGCGTCGGCTATGTTAGCGGGAAGTATACAATCCAAAAGGTGCAAATTCCAAAGCGTGCGGCCCCGTTTAGGTGCGGGATAGGTATTAGTGGGAAGTGCCAAAATCCATCCCTCGTTCCACGCTGTTTGCAGTGCCTGCTCAATGGACTTTCCGTTATTGAGAGCTTTTTTCTTGTCGTGAAACAAAAATAAATTTCCGAGCGCGACTGCGACTAGATAGGTAGCGGTCGTAGGAAAAAAGCGGCGATCTCCAAAAATGCCCCTGAATAAAATAGCGGAAAGGGCGGCTAATATTCCACCTACAAGTCCCAAAGGGTCGGCCTTTGCGAGCTCTAAAAAATGCGACGCCCAAATCGATGCGTAAACCTTTTTGACATGACCCAGTGAAGGGAGATCTGTTTTAATTTTCGAGGGCCCTAGGAGCCCGATTATTTTTGAAATATCATCTGCATATCTAGGCCACATGCCCTGCGAAGATTTAGGCACGGGATAAAGCGCAATCCCCTTGGGCTGAAACGGCCGAGCGGCTCCGACTCTGAGTTTTTTAGAAGCGGTATTTAAAACAATTTTCATCATAGCGAGATCGCGCGTGATCGGTCCATGTCCATTCATAAATGCAATGGATTCGGGTGGGGTAGGAAAATCACCGGAGCGAGTCCAGGTACTTGTCGAAAGGCGCATGCCATAAACTCCGCAATAGGCTGCAGGATTTCTGATGCTTCCGCCTATATCCGTGCCCCAATCAAAAAGGCTCATGCCGTCGGCTACTGCCGCAGCGGCACCGCCTGAGCTCCCGCCAGCCGTTCTAGACACGTCGTGGGGATTTGAAGCAAAACCCGCTAAATAATTATCAGTTTCAGGCGAAATTGAAAGATCGCTGCAGTTGGTTTTACCCATCAATACAGCTCCCGCAGCGGAGAAAATTTCGTACAAAGGGGAGGTCGTAGACGAAACTCGATCACGAAAACGAAAGGATCCAGCCGTGGTTCGGGTTCCAGTGATTTCCCAAACGTCCTTGAGGGAGTAAGGAGCGTTATGAAGTGGAGAGAGGCGGGGTTGCTTTGAAAGGGCTGCGGATTCTTTCAGTGCTTCGTCTAATCGAAGACTGATAAAGCTGCGAAGAACCGAGTCTCTTTCGCGAATCCGGGCTGCAGCTTGTTCGACAGTCAGAGAACCCGTTTTAAACATCCTACTGATTAAAGGGAAATACTATTTTTTTACAATGAAAATAGAAAGGCTAGCTCCCGAGCCTACCCTGGGAACTAGCCCTTAAATAGAAGGATGGAGGTCCTTCATTAATTAACGCTCTGATTTGCGGTATTTTACGCACTCGAGTCGGATCACTTCGCGCTGTTTGTCAGCGTTAAGGATCAGGCGCGCATCAAAGATGTCAGCTAAAGCGCCTGGACCTTTTGCTTCTTTATCCACGATGAGGGATGTGTAAGCAAACTGGCCATTCGATACTTCGTGGGTGAGACCTTCGAATTCCCATGTGTCCCGGTGATTGATCTTGGTAAGATCGGTTCCTGGCTTAAGAACAGCGATAGTTCCTTCGCTGTCGCTGGATACGATGAGTACAGCTGCGTTACGGGTTCCGAGCTCGCGATGAACGTTATTGTACATTTTTACGCGATAGCCCTGACCTTCACAGCGATAACCATCAGCCATTGCTACAGACGAAACGAGTGACATTAAAACGATTGCTACGTATTTCATAATTAACTCCCTAAGTTAAAAAATAACGAAATGAAAATTCGCCCGAACTACCGGGTGGTAAAACACTTCATCTGTTTTTTAGGTTGTGTAGTGAAAATTCGCTCCGGAAGGAGACGGTAAAAGCCAACACGATTTTTTAGGGTGTCTTCAGTTTCCTGTCGACGAGCAGACCTATAGCCCCGGTAATTTTCGAAGTCAATTATTTTTTTATATTTTTTTTATATTTGAAAAATCTGCGGGGACAAAATCTTCAAAAACGAGAATTTCGTTCGTCATCGGATGAGGAAATCGAATCCGGTAGGAGTGCAGGGCCGGCCTCGAAAAGGAGGATTTTTGCAGGGGTTTTCCGTATTTGACGTCACCCAGAAGCGAAAAACCCTCATGAGCGGATTGGACGCGTATTTGATGGGACCTCCCGGTTTCAAGTTTAAACTCTATTAGTGTAAGCGCATTTCCTTCGAATGCGCCTCTGGCTATGGGATTGGCGGTGAGTACAGCTTTTTTTCCGGAATTGGCATTATTCACGATTCGGACAGTATTCGTTTTTTCGTTTTTCAATAGAAAGTGCGTCCAAGTTTGGGGCTGGGTCAGAGTTCCATGCACCCAAGCTAAGTACCACCGTTCGAGTTTTCCATCTGACAATGCTTCTGACAGCCGCTCTGCCGACTTACTTCGCTTAGCTATGATCATAACTCCAGAGGTATTTCGATCCAGTCGGTGTACCAGCCCAACATAGTTGCGACCAAAGTATTCGCGCGCCCAATCGACAAGATTGGCACCGCCAGTTTTTTCGCCCTGACTGAGCAACCCGGCAGGTTTGGACACAACAACCAAGTGCTTGTCCTCAAAAAGAATTTTAGGAATGAGTTCTTCGCTAGAACGATTTTGCCCAGTCATATTTTAAGTGCATTCATTGGACACCAAACCTCACAGCGCGTTATACTAGAGATCAATGCTCTCGGCAATGGATGGCCATGAGAAAAAGCGATTTCGCGGATTAGCGGGACTGATTTTTTTAATCGCCGCTTTTACGTTCGCGCTGACGTCCTATCGGACGACTCTTGTTAAGGATTTGGCCCATGATGGCGCCGAATCTTTAAGGACACGTCACTCCAAAGTTTTAGGCGCATTTCAGGCGAGTTATTATTTTTTTTATGAAGATCAGTTTTTACCCACGATTCAACAATCACTGATCGAATCAAAACCTAAGTTGGCCCAGATCCAGGTTTACGCTCAAACTGGACAGGTAGTCTTTGATTCACTTAATCCGAAAAAGCCGTCCGAAATTCCCAAAGGAAGCGCGGCAGTCATAGCTCGTAAAGAGGTTATCGAGGCTCTGGGTCATTCGGAGCCGTCCGTATTCATTCAACGGTTTAAGGTTCAAATTCTCATGCCGTCGGGCGCCTATGGCGTGCTTTATACGTTTGATGGCACGCTGATTCGAAACCGAATTCTAATTACGGTCGCACCCCTTTTTATTCTCCTATTTTTGGGCTGGCGCTTTCGCTCTCACCGGCTGGCCGGTCGGTTTTTAGCCCGAGCGAATCACACATGGAACCAAGTTTGGGGCTTACGCGGCAAGTTTCTGGCTGCGATCGTGCTAATCAATGTATTTACCGCAGCGATCGTGTTCTGGACCGTTTCGGCGCTTCAGATCCGTGAGCAAACTCACCGAATCGAAAAAGAATCTTTTCTATTTGGACAGTTTTCAACTTCTCAGCTGGTTTCGGATTTTACAAATTACTTTTACTTTTATTATTCAGACCGATTTTTACCATCGGTCCGACGCGTAATCGCTAGCAACGAGAATTTATTGGGAGTTAAAATTGTTTCTGCGCGAAATAAAACAGTGCTTTTTGACAGTGAAATAGCGCCAAGCGGGCCGTCTGTTACAGCAGGAGCAGAGCTAAATCGGATTGAATTTTCGGAAGCGGTCGCTGGAGAGCTAGGACTTCGCGACATTGCTTCTTGGAATTTGGAGCGAGCGGGTGAAAAGCATCTGTCGGTGGCAACCACCTTTCGTGGCGACAATGGCGAGCCGCTTTTTTGGCTGGTTTATACCTTTAGTTTTCAGTCGCTTTCAAAAAGCGTCCAGGCGATTCGACGGCAGATTTTACTTGATTTGATTCCTTCGCTTTTATTGAGTTTAATCATTGCGACGGGATTTGCTAGCCTCATGATTTCGCCAATTCGAAAACTAGTGAGCGCCCTTCAAAGCGTCACTCAGGGGGATTTTGACGTCGCGATTGATATCAAAAACTCTGACGAAATCGGAGAGCTAGTTAGCGCATTTAACACCATGACTTTAGAGCTCAAGAAAAAAAAGGAGCTTCGAAAATATCTATCCGAATCCACCTATCGACAAATCATGGAAGCTCCGGACTCTGCCGAAGGCGTCAAGCTTGGCGGAGCTCGTGTCTCAGCCACAGTTCTTTTTAGTGATATTAGGAACTTCGTCGCCCATTGCGAAAATCTTGAGGCCGAAGAAGTGACTTCAATGCTCAATGAATATTTTACCGAGATGGTCGAGGTGGTCCATAAGCATGGAGGAGAGGTTGATAAATTTATTGGAGATGCGCTTCTTGCGGTGTTCTATACGTCAAACGAAGAGCGAGAGGCCTCATCTGGCGACGCAGGGCGAAGAATATCGGGTGAGGTTACTGCGATAGAGGCTATTTATTGCGCGATGGAAATGAGGGAGCGGTTGACTGAGTTTAATCGTAAGCGGTTGTCGATGAATAAAAATTCGATTGAAATCGGCGTGGGGATCACCCACGGAGAGATCATTTCCGGACCGATCGGCGCTCGGGACCGAATGGATTTTACAGTCATCGGAGATGTGGTTAATACCGCAAGTCGAATTGAGAAAATGTCCAAAGAAGGAAAGCATTCCAAAATTTTATTTTCTGATGCGATTGAGTCGAGAGTTCGCGGATTACTCGATTATGTTGAGGTGCAATCAGCTGGAATTCGCGGAAAAGAGGAGAACGTCCGAGTCTTTGAACTGGTCGGCATTCGAGAGATTCAAATCCTTATTTCGAATTTAAGATCCACCGATAAGAATCTTAGGCGCAGAAGCATTGAGCTCCTGGGGATGTCAAACAATCGCCAAACTGTTTCGCATTTGATCGAGGCTATGGCTGATGAAGACGAAGTCAATCGTATCCAGGCCGCACTTTCGCTCATGAAACTTGCATCTCCCAATCAAAATGAAGTGATCGAGGCGATAATTGCTCGTTTGGGAGAGGAGACGTCAAACAAAGTACTTTCGGTATTAATATCGGCCATGGGACGGGTCTGCACGACTGAGCGAATTCTCGAAATTGCTGAATTTTTGGAGCATCCTGAAGAACGAATTGTAGCCAACGCGATCGAGGCGATAGGTCAGGTCAAAAGTCCCAAGTGCATAGATTTGATTTTGCCAAAACTTGCGAGTCCCAATAATCGTATTAAAGCTAATGCGGCGATGGCGTTATTTATGACAGGCAGAACCGAAGTGCTTGGAAGTTTAAAACCGATGCTCCTTCATTCTGAGGCTTTGATGAGATCGAGCGCGGCGTTTGTATTGGGAGAGTTGACACTACTTGCTGAGAGCGAAAAGCTGCT
>CAYJBA010000164.1:0-6393 GCA_964367865.1 uncultured Bacteriovoracaceae bacterium
GTAATTTCATGAGCAATAAGTCCACCCGTGCACGATTCAGTCAAACTTAACCAACCCCCAAGGGTTTTTAGCCGGGCTACGATATTTCGAGCTAAAAACTGGGAGTGATTCACTTCATAAGAATTAACTGAGGGTACTGTTCGAACCAAGAACTTTCATTAAACTGGGATTTAAAAAGGGCATGCACCGCAACATAGTGTTTGACACCATGCAACACCACGGTTATGAATAAGTCAAATTTCGATACATTTTCCGGAGGAAGTTATGTTGATTCGCATCACATTAATAGCGCTAATTTGTGCTCCATTTTCGCTCAATATTTCGGCCGAAGAAATTTCTAATCAAGAAAGAAAGCTTTACGCTGCAAAAAATTCGACTGAGGTCATCATGACTTTCTCTGGCGAAGTTGAATTTAAGTCACCTAGTACTCCGAACTTAAGCGAAGCCCGAAAAAAAATCGAAAAGCAACTCGACCATCTTTTTGGTCCGATGAGCTTTGCCACATACTATTCTGTCCCACGTGGAAATCACGAAGTCACGAACGTGAAAATCAGGTCTGAGGGGCGAAAAGTTTACCATGCTACTTACGATTACAAAGGAACCATCGTTGTAAAAAATGGACCTACGACAAAATACGATGTGACCTTAGCGATCAATCCCGACACGATTTACGAAGCGGGTATGGTTCGACGGTATCTTAAAAAAACCTATCCCTGCACTGACCATCACTACCAAAGTGAAGGGGATTTTTGGTATTTTTGGAACCCACTTCAACCGGGATGTCCTCTGAAAGAAGGTAGAGACTACAAGGTTGTCACGACATCGATCCAAAGAATCAAAAACACCGTGAAAACGTTTCCAGAGTATTCGCGGCTCGAGGCGTCGGATGGAAAAATCGAAATCCATCTGTTGATGGGTATGGACGAGCCGGATAAAAACTCCCACGATCCAAGAAAATCTAGAGATATTAACGCGGATAACTGGCGCGAATTTCGAGGTCATCTCCTACAGATGGGTTTTACTGAGCGCGAATGGAGCGATCAGGAAATTTTTGAAATTGTCCCCAGGGGCACAGAGAGACCCTTTGTCACCGAATATTCTAAGAAAAATGCGACTGGACTTCTTGTATTGCGATTGTTCTTCGGACCCAGCGGGATCGACGAAAAGAGCAAGGCATTTCATTATTTTATGAAAGACGCAGTGGATAACGCTTCAGTCTTCATTTACGACGGACACTCTGGATTAGGAGGACATCTGGACCTCGAATCTATTGAAAACGCAGAGGGTTTTAAGTTCGCTCCCAATAAAAAGAAGTATCAGATTTATTTCTTTGATAGCTGCACCTCTTATACTTATTACAATACGATGTATTTTGACCGTAAGGCCACTTCAAGCGACCCAAAAGGGTCAAAAAATCTTGATATTATGACCAATGGACTCTCCACATTGTTTGACGTGATGTCTCGATCCAATCTTCCAGTTGTAAAAGCAATCGATGCTTGGATGAATCATAAGGGTTCGGTCAGTTATCAAGACTTGGCTCAGGAGATAGACAGTCGAAATCTTTATGGAATTAATGGTGACGAGGATAATCCGACGTCTCCTTAATCGATCAAAAGGAATATGAGTTCATGTTTGTTCGTCCACTTTTCGTTTTACTTCTGATCAGTGCCCAGACCTTTTGCACTGTAGGTAGAGCACAGGAAAGCGGAACTCAGGTTAGTAAAAAAATATGGGAAGTTGCGGTTCTATTTGTGGGAGCAGACGAGGACCAAGCGTACCAAAAAGACGTAGACGGAAACATTCTTGAATTGGCCCGTTTACACCCGAGCGAGAGTTTTAGGCTAACAGTGTTTCGCGAGCAGAGCTTTGGGGGACGTGCTCTCTATTTTGACGTGGATTCTTCTACTCAAATAGATTGGAGCGCGATTCTAAGCGAAAAGCCGGTAGCGCCTTTGGAGTTGGCGCCCGGCTTTTCGAAAGAATTCAAAAAGAATAGAATTCTAAGCCGCGGTCCGGAGCTTTCAGAGCTTTTTGAAAATGCGTTTCGTATTCCAGATTCGCATCGATTGCTTCTGATTTACGGTCATGGTTTGGGTCCCAAAGGTTTAAGTGAATCTAAACTCAAAGACCTTCGAGCTAGTTTAGAAAAGGCTCTCCCGAGCCTAATCAATCACGACTCTTCGCCCGAAAAAGGACCGCTCGATCTCTTATGGCTGGATGCTTGTTTAATGGCTTCAGTCGAGGTTGCGTATGAATTGCGCGGCCTAACGAAGCTTTTTGTCTCCTCGCAGGATCAGGAGTTTGCTACAGGCTCGCCGATGAGTGCGCTATCCATCCTTGAAACGGGTGAGTTGATTTCGGACGAGGAATTAGCAGTCCAGTTGGGCGAGTCCTACCTTCAGTCTTATTCCTTTATTCGTGGGGGCGAGCAAAGCAAGTCAGTGATTACGAGTCCCGCAACATTAAGCGTAATTAATGTTTCTAAGTTGGGGCCATTGATTGAAAAGCTATCAGATTTGGTAAGTCTGATCGGAAAACTAACGCCAGAGTCGCGTGCAGCGCTCAGTTTGAGAAAAGATTTTAGGAAAATGGGAGATCCAGATTTTTCGGACTTAGGTTTTCTCATTCAAAAAATGGGTGAGCTGGGCGAAATACCAGTTCAGGCTCAAACCCTCGCAAAAGAAATTCAGATTCTGTTGGAACTGGGGCAGCCTGCTTCTCGAAATTCAAATGTGCAAATCGAACTCGAAACTCCGATTGAAAATGCCCTGATGGTTTACGGCTATAACTGGTGGGGTGCGGGCTATGAGGGGGATCAGACTTTTGAGGGAAAGATCCCTGAAGCGCTAACTCCGGATCGTCAAGTCAAAGGTCCGGACGGCAGGCTTTGGCCGGCAAAAGTGATTAACCAATCAATTTCGTTTTCGCCCTTTACCCCGAATGCGAACGAATTTAGGTATTATTTCGCTGACCCATTTACGGAGGAGCCTATTTCAGAAGAGGTTATTTATACTCGAACTCGCGACAATATGAGCTTTAGAGCTGAGTCAGACTCCAATCCAGTGATTTGGGTGGGTTATACCGAAGGAGTGGGAGCAGCGGCTGAGCGCTATACGGGACTCAGTATTTTAGAGCCTACCCAAGGCGCGACAAATATTCCTTATCTCGAGCTTGAATTCGCACTTAAGACCCGTTGGGGCGCACTCTGATGGCGGATTCAAAAATAGGTCTTCAATTTCAGTATGCTCCAAAGAGTATTTGTTTTGGCTGCGGACCTGCAAATTCAAAAGGACTCAAAATTCAAAGCGTAGTCCGCGGGGCCGAAGTCGTCGCTGAATGGCACCCTGAGCCACATCATCATGCATTTCCCGGCGTGCTCAATGGTGGGATTATTGGATCCTTATTGGATTGTCATTCTAATTGGACGGCCGCTTATCATCTCATGGTTAAGACAGGAGCTTCAGAGCCACCTTGCACGGTAACCGCTGAATACGCGATTAGGCTTTTACGCCCGACTCCAATGGATCAGACCATTTATCTCTCCGCCAAGGTCGTTGATTTAAAGGACGATCGAGCCACGATCGAAGCTAGTCTCACTGCGGCAAATAAAATCCGCGCGACGTGCCGTGGTACTTTTGTTGCCGTAAAGGCGGGGCACCCCGCATTTCATCGCTGGTAGCGGCCTAGCTCGTTATGATAAATAGTTTCTCATATGAAAGCCTATTTGGATTTAATGACACATGTATTGGAGAGCGGGACGGATAAAAAGGACCGAACCGGAGTAGGTACTCGTAGCGTGTTTGGTTATCAGATGAGGATGAATCTTGAAAATGGGTTTCCACTTTTGACGACCAAAAAAGTTCATTTGAGGTCGATAGTTCACGAATTGCTCTGGTTTTTGAAGGGTGAAACAAATACCGAATATCTTAAAAAGAACGGGGTCACTATTTGGGACGAGTGGGCGGATGATGACGGAGAACTTGGACCAGTATACGGCGCGCAATGGAGATCCTGGCATGCGCCCAATGGTAAAAAGATCGATCAGATTGCTACCCTTTTGGAACAAATCAGAGCCAATCCGGACTCTAGGCGATTGATTGTGAGCGCCTGGAACGTGGGTGAAATCGAAAACATGGCACTTCCTCCGTGCCACGCCTTTTTTCAGTTTTATGTGGTTCAGGGCAAGCTTTCTTGCCAGCTCTACCAGAGAAGTGCCGATGTTTTTCTTGGAGTCCCCTTTAATATCGCAAGTTATGCCCTATTGACTCTCATGGTGGCACAGGTAACCGGTTTAAAACCTGGTGAGTTTATCCATACGTTTGGCGATGCCCACCTTTATTCTAATCATATGGAACAGGCCCATCTGCAACTTTCGCGCTCTCCCAAGGCGTTACCTAAAATGTCGCTCAACTCTAACGTTACGTCTTTGTTTGACTTTAAATTTGAGGATTTCACCCTTGAGCAGTACGATCCGCATCCGTCTATTTCTGCCCCGGTGGCGATTTGAAAATATCTCTAATAGCGGCACTTTCTAAAAACCGAGTTATAGGGAAGGAAAACCAGCTTCCATGGCGAATTCCTGAGGATTTAAAGCGGTTTAAAGAAATAACATTAGGCAAGCCCGTCATTATGGGTCGTAAAACCTTTGTATCTATTGGACACATTCTGCCCAATCGACCCAATATTATCGTAAGTCGTCAGACAGGTTTTCAAGTCGAAGGTGCGGAAGTCGTTTCGTCATTGAATGAGGCATTTGAGCGAGCAAGGACCTATCCAAACTCGAATGAAGTAATGGTAATTGGGGGAGCTGAGATCTATAAACAGGCGATTGAGCTAGCAGACCGACTCTATTTGACTGAAATTCACTCCGAAATCGCCGGAGATTCTTATTTTCCTCATTGGGACGAGGCTCGTTTTCGCGAAGTCACACGCGAAGATCGCAGTAAACCCATTTCGTTCAGTTTTCGAATTTTAGATCGAATTTCTTAAACTGCCGAACAGATATTACTGATTCAGCAACTGAAGAGCCGCGCGGACAAAGCGTTTACGAGATTCTACGGAGGCCGTCTGATATTTTGAAATCACTTCATGCAAGTGATTATCTCTTGCGGCAAAGGCAGTAACTGAAGCGGCGTCCGCTATTACACCCGACTTTGCTACGCCGCGTGGCTTACCGTTGCCTACGAAGCTCTTAAAATCAGATCGGACCGCAAGATTGGCGGCCTGAATCTGCTCGGCAGGGATTTTTAGGGCCTGAGCGAGTTGAGGAACTTTCTCCCACGGAAGGGGGGCCCGGCCATGTTCGATATTCGAAACGAACTGAACCGAACATTGACAAGCACGGGCAACGTCTAAAAGGCCTAAACCTTTTTCAAGACGAGCACTGCGAATTAAATCTCCAAGGGGACCGTAAGAACGATTGTCGCGAGAGCGACCTTTGGGGCGACCAAGTTTCATAGTGGGACATTTACTAGCTTGAGGTTTTGAATTTGCCAATAGGATTTATAAAAATTTTTTCAGTGATTTCTTTTGAAAGATTGCACTTGATTTCGGAATTTTTAATTGAGTCACAGTCCATAGGAGGAACATTAAGATTTCGCATTTCAGGGTGTCGACTCCGAGAAAAATACAGGTATAATAGTATGAATAGATATAGGACAAGATGCCCAAGACAACAAAGGAAGTGAAAAAATCAGCAAAAAATGCCGTAAAAACGAGCGATCTTGCGCGCCCGACTGCTCCTATCACTATTAAAATCTGGGGAGCACGCGGGTCTTTGCCCTCGCCTTTATCTCCGCCCGCGGTAGAAGAAGAATTTCGGAGTTTGTTCGACGCGTTCTTTGAACAGGGTTTTAAGTCAAAAAAAGATATTTCTAAATTTATTTCAAGTTTACCTAAACATCGACTAGGCGGGTTTGGAGGAAACACACTTTGTGTTGAAGTGAACTCGCCTAAGCAGCAGCTGATCATTGATGCTGGCAGCGGCATTCGACTCCTTGGGTATGAGATGATGCAGGGGCCGTGTGGTCGTGGTACAGGCGAAGCTCATATCCTTTTTACGCATTTTCACTGGGATCACCTGGTTGGGTTGCCGTTTTTCACCCCTCTTTTTATTCCGGGTAATAAAATTCATGTTTACGCAGTGCAAGATAATTTACCCGAGGTTTTTAAAGTACTCTTTAAGAAACCCTATTTTCCAGTGTCTCTCGAACAACTCCCCGCCAAAATCGAGTACCATCGGCTGACTCCGCGCGAAGCAAAGATGTTTTCAGACCTTAAAGTCACACCTTACCAGCTTGACCATCCGGATCCTTGTTGGGGTTTTCGGTTCGAAAACAGTGAAAAAGTCTACTCCCATTGCGTTGATACAGAGTGCAAGAGGGTATCTCG
>CAYJBA010000165.1:0-2234 GCA_964367865.1 uncultured Bacteriovoracaceae bacterium
GTTTTTAGCAAAGATAAGATTGCCTTTGGGATCATATTTAAACTCAGACCAAGAATTTTTTCGCTTATCTGTTTTCGAAAATTTTCTAACTTTGGTGACCTTACCCACTTTGCTGTCGTACTCAAGTTCCGTAACTTCATTTGGGGTCGTTTTTTTCGTAACGTGCCCCTTGGCGTCGTACGAAAAGGTCGTCTCTTGAGAACCGTGCTTAATTGCCACGGGTAAACCGCAGCACTCATTGTAGGTCGTCTCCGTCGTATCACCGTCCAACGTAGTGATGAGTCTAAAGGTCCATTCCTCGCCGTCAGGCTTATGCTTTAGAAAGTACTCATACTTACTGCTAGAAATCTGCTTTGAATCTGCGCCTTTGACTTTGACTGAAACCGAATAATGGTTTCGATCACCGGGTTTCAGATCATAGCCATACTCGGTTACGGTTCCATCGCGATCTTTTACTGATTTGATATTTTCAAAAAGACTTGCTGGATAGTAGGTCATCACCATCGTCGTTTTGTCTTTGTACCCGATCTCGGTCATGTTGTGATGCTTCTCGGAATCGTACTTAAAGGTATAAACGTTTCCCTCGCTGTCCTTCGAACGGGCAAGCTCGCTCAATGCATTGTATTCGTACTCTGCGGACTTTCCATTTTCGCCAGATACTTTGGCAACTAGACCCTGCCCGTTAAACGAAAAATTCATTTTTCTATTAAAATTGTCCTCCAGATGTTCTAAATGCCCGTCTCGGGAGTATTTGAGTTCGATCCAATTACCGTTTTTGTCCTGAAGTTTAGAAAGACGACCGGAATCATCAAAGCGTTCGATTTTTCCATTATCAAACGCACGCTGATACCCACCCTGAATTTTTGTGATGTATTGGTAGCTAAAACGATTTGAAATCAATTGAGCATTGACGGGCAATACACGACGTTCCATTTTTCCTTGCGTGCGGTATTTTTCCCATTCGTCATTTCTAAAGCTGGCCTCAGACATCAGACGGGACCGGTATTTATCAACCTGCCCCTGAGGAACTGCGCCAAGACTTGTGGCCGTAGCCACAATTTTTTCGACAGACTTAACGAGATCGCTTTTATTAAATGCTACGGGACTAAAACGATTTTCAGCGCCTCCACCATACTCATGAACCACAACGCTACCATCGACCGAAACACTGAGGTAAACCTCGTACTCGTTTCCCCAGCCCCAACCAAAAATCCCTTTAAAATTTGTTTTTGAGTTATAAACTCTTTCAACTTTGGGTTCAAATCCGCCCGGATAAACAATATCTGTATACCCAATAAAAAAATTACCGTTTTTAAGGCTAACGTTGGCACTTGCCGAATTTATGCTCAATGCAAATAAACTTAGGCCAGCTGCCATCACCCGATGTCTTAAAGAGTGTCGTTTTTTCATTTTGCCCCCGTTGTGAACTTTCAACATTATACCTCGACTTTAATAATTTTCATGATCATAAAAAACCCTGCGACTTCGAGCGCAATAATGACCAGAATCAAAAATAAGCCAATCGTGGTCGAAAAAAGCGGTTCCATAAAATCAGGATCAGTTTGGTAAAAAACTACACCCAATATGGGAGGAATCGCCATGACGAACATCCCCTGATAAAATCCTTGGGCAGTCAAAGCTGCGATTTTCTTCTCTAATTTGACTCGTTCACGAATCGTATTTACGATGGTGTCAAAAGTTTCCGCCAAATTTCCGCCGGTCTCTTTAAGTATGTTAATCGAGGTAACAAACATTTCCACATCGTCTGAGGGCACGCGTTTAGATAGATTATTGAAAGCTTCCTCAAGTGAAACACCCAACTTATTTTCGTTCAGTACCAGGTTAAACTCCTGGCGAATGGGATTGGGCATCTCCTGTGTGACAAGACCAAGCGACTGAACAATAGACAATCCTGACTTCAGGCCGTTTGACATCAAACTCAAAGCATCCACCATCTGAAGGACAAATTTCTCGATTCGCTTTTTGTAAAAAAAATCTACGACGGGTTTGGGCGCTTTCCAGCCCGCTATGGTTGCAAGGACCCCGAAAAGAATTGCCATTCCTAAACGAGGAAGGAGTAGCAGAAAAACTAGGGTTCCGGTTCCAAAACTAAAAACGAAAAGCCCAGCTAAAATGCGCTGAGACGGAATCTCAATAAACATGACCCCAAGTTTATCGACGATGTAATCGCGCGTTCCGAGAGATTGAAATCTCAGCCAATCTAAAAACTGCTT
>CAYJBA010000165.1:2244-6371 GCA_964367865.1 uncultured Bacteriovoracaceae bacterium
ACTGTAATAGTAGGAGACCCCAAATACCCCTATTCCTAATCCTAATAGTCCAATCAGCTTCACGCTTCGTCCTCACGCTTTTGCGGAAAATAGGCCCCTAGAAATTTTCATGCCTTTGGCTTCAAGCTCTTCTACGAACTTAGGAATAAATCCTGTCGGCACAAACCGGCCAATAATATTTCTCTTTTTATCGAGCCCTTCTTGCTTAAAAACAAAGATATCCTGAAGGCTAACTACTTCGCCCTGAATTCCAACTACCTCAGTGATATAAGTCACGCGACGACTGCCGTCCGATAGCCGGGACTGCTGAATGATCAGCCCTACGGCTGACGCGATATTTTCTCGGATCGCTTTTGCGGGCAACTGAAGTCCAGACATCATAACTAGAGTCTCAAGCCGCGCGAGGGCCTCACGTGGGTTATTTGCATGCAAAGTTGTCAAAGATCCTGAGTGGCCAGTATTCATGGCCTGCAACATGTCCAGCGCCTCACCGCCTCGGCACTCACCTACTACGATTCGGTCCGGACGCATACGAAGACAACATTTAATCAAATCTCTGATAGTCACTTCGCCTTCGCCTTCAATATTTTTAGGACGGGACTCAAGCCGAACGACATGATCTTGACCGAGCTGCAACTCAGCCGAATCCTCGACCGTAATGATACGTTCTGAAACTGGAATAAAATTAGAAAGAACATTGAGCAGGGTCGTTTTACCGGAGCCAGTTCCACCTGAAACTACAATGTTTAACTTAGCTTCGACGCAACTTCTTAAAAAATCGGCGATCTCCTCAGTCATTGAACCAAAATGAATGAGATCCTTTGAAGTAATTCTCTTTTTTGGAAATTTACGAATCGTGATAGTCGGACCTCTTAGCGCAAGGGGCGGGATAATGATATGAACTCGGGACCCATCGCGAAGCCGCGCATCGACATAGGGAACTTTTTCGTCTACGCGTCGCCCCAAGGGCGTGACAATACGCTCGATGACATTCATCATTTGCTGTTCGCTCGAAAACGTAATTTTAGACATGAGCGGTTTGCCCAGCTTTTCAATATAAATTTGATCGCGTGCATTGACCATGATTTCAGTCACGTTTTCATCCGCTAGCAGGTCTTCAAGAGGTCCCAATCCTAAGGCCTCATCCAATACTTCTTTGACCATCTGGGCCTTGAGATCACGCGTGGTTAATAGTGATCCAGTGTCTTCGGTACCGATGACATCTAAGATCACTTTCTGAGTTCGCTCTCGCAAAATAGCGCGTTGCTTGGGGTCACTCGTGTCGGCCGTAATTTTTTTTAAATCCATCTGCTCAACTAACGCTTTATGAATCCGAAGCTTCATCGCAGTCCAAGGATCGAACGATCCTTCGCGACTTCGCGCTCCCGGTCCTCCTCCGTCACCTTTTGCTTCAGTCTGCGCAGTTGAACTTTGAATGGCCTTTGCTGCAACCCCCGTGGGTTTTTTAAGCTTTGCAAGGTTGTCGAGCAAATTGGATTGCATCATTTTTCGAACGACATCGTGATAGCCGCGCGAAAGGGGGGAGTTGGGAGCTGCAAGACAAACTGGAGTACTTTTAGCAAGACAACTATCGCTAATAGCAGTGTCCTCCGGCACAGCTGCAAACAGCGGCCGATTTAAGTTCTTTTGAATCATCTGCGGATTGATAATACTATTGGGAGAAAGTCGATTGACGATAATTTGGACCATCTCAGGAGGAAACAAGAGCTCCTGAATTTTACCTAATACGCGCTTGGTTTGATTCAAAACAATAAAATCCGCCGTCGTCACCACAAATATCGCCGTAGCATACTCCATCACCTTGAGCGCCCAGGGATCCATTCCGCTTCCGCAGTCAACGACTGTAAGGGCGAAAGTGCTACTCACCGCTTTAAAAAATTTTCCAAGTCCTTCAATATCTAAATCTCGCGCCAAAATCGCATCTTTCGGCGAACCGATGTAACTGTAACCCGCTTGCGCATTGATCATGAAAGGAGTTAAGGCTTTTAAATCAATTAGGCTCTGGATCTTGGACACCTCGACAATTGATTTAGATGGATTCTGCCCAAGAATCAGATTTTGATCTCCCAGGCTGTTTAAATCTAAGTCGACAATGAGGGGGCGTTGTTTGAATTCCTGCAAGTAAGCGATGGCAAAGTTGGCAGCGAAAACGCTTTTTCCAACTCCTCCCTTTCCACCTACTACCGCAATAATATGCCCAGCCATTATCTCACCTTGATTCTGAAGTTTCGCTTCAAGTCTTCGGTTCCTTCTGAGGCATTTTCGATAATTTGGGGTGTTACAAAAACTACGAACTGGGATTTTTTCTTAGAATACGCTTTAGAGCGAAGCATGCTAAAGAGCGGGCTCGTCGGACCCTGAAGTGTGCCCGGATTCGGATCGTCTTTATTAAATGCAGTTTGAATCGTGGCACTATCAACGCCCGCTACTGCGGCGCTCTCGGACGAGCGTACATAGATTTTTGTTTGTACTTTATGTACTGCGACTTCAGGAGCAGAACTGCTAGCCCCCTTTGACTTATCAACTAGATTGGTCTGATCCATTTCTAGATCCATTTGAATGTCTTCGCTCTGTCCTAAGACAGTGGGAGTAACTGCCATAGACAATCCCACACCCTGTTTTGCGGTCGTAATTTGTCCATTAGGACCTGTTTGAGTATAAGGAATTTCTTGTTGCTCTACGATCCTGGCGGGTTGACCGCTCCGGACCACGATCGTCCCTGTTTTAATGATCCTGGCATATCCGGCATTTTGAGCGCTTTGAAGTTTTGGTAAAAGACTTGAAAGAGTAGCACTAAATGTCGAGCCGCTTGCACCAGCACCCCCACCTTGGTCAGTTCCAATCTGAATCGTTGGATCAGCGGTAAATCCTGGCTCCCACTTAAATCCGAAGGCTTTGTTATACCCCTTTGAAAGTTCGACAAAATGAACTGTAACACGAACCAGCTTTTCGGCCTTTTTTGGCGGAGGTGGGTTAACTACGATAAAACTTTGCACTAGGCCTCGACCCTGAAAAACATTTCTCCGAAGTCCAGGATCCTTTTCGAGAAGATCCCCGGGCCGCATTTCTGGCAAATAGTAGAGAGCGATCTTGATAGCTCGGGTTGCTCCGTCGGGATTGTCTACGCTGCCCTCGATAAAAATCACACCATTTACGACGCGAGTCGAAACATTGGGAGCGAAAGCACGAATCTCCTCTTGAATCTTTTTCGATAAAATCTGCATCGCGATCGGGGCCAATACGGAGAGATTTAAAACGATATCCGAATAGGCCTTGTCCTGAATTACAGAAATCAAGCGGCCATAATCGGCGGGCACCAAAATTTCACCATCCACGACGATTTTTGATCCAATAATGCGAATTTCAAGACCTTCGATATCTCGAAGGAGATCTCGTAACTCGCCCGCAACCCTAAGAAGATTGGTTCCTGTCACTCGCACAGTAAATATAACTCGAAGATTTCCTTCCATGTCACGTACGTTGACTGTGGTCTCCCCAGATTTCAGCGGCGTAAAAATCAGCTGTCGACGTTCACCTTGGCGAACGACTGTGGGCAATACAACCTGGGGATTTCCTACAATCATGTATTTTTGCTCGTTGCTGGTATCAAAATCGATATCTACCGTCTTATTTTCTCCTGTCGTTAGCAAAAGACGTCTGCGATCCGCCTGCGCTTCGGTTTCATCGCTTGTTAATTTTGATCTTTGAAATTTATTTTTTTTAACAGGAGGACCTGCCGGAGGTGTGTCCTCAGACCTTGCGCCCGGCAAAAATACGAGCGCAAAGAGAGCGACCCAGATTAGGCCTCGATCTCCCCGGTTCATTTGACTCAATTTTTTTACCCACCCCGATATTTTCATAATTAGCGTCCCGACGCAGGTCTCCTGACACGAACAGAATCAGCGCCGAGAACATCTCCATAAGTAATGGCCGGAATACCATTGCGCTCAGTATCGTCATTGTTTCTTAACGACAGCGAAATAGCGGCATCCCCGTTTCCGATGACCAAGGCCAAGGCTTGCGCCTGCGCAGGCTCTACCTCTAAAGTAACAGAACCAAAACTCGTATCTTCGGCCAAGGAGCGAAAGATCGGAAGAGCACACGTC
>CAYJBA010000166.1:0-6324 GCA_964367865.1 uncultured Bacteriovoracaceae bacterium
GTATTGCTTTTTTAGCGCTTCAATGACTTCATTTGAAACAGATTGATCGCCGCGCACCGATGCAGAACCCGTAGACTTACCTTCCTGCGCCCCCGCAAAACGGATCTGTTGCAATTTCTGCTCGATCGGACTTCCAGGGGCAAGGTTAATGATTATAAAAACGACGATCGTGACACCAAAAAGTGTCGGGATCATAATAAGAAGTCTTTTCAAAAGATACTGAAGCACAAATTAACCCTATCTTATTTTTTAGCCCACCAATATTCAGTGCCCACACTAAATTTAAGGGTTTCTTTATCGCGACCAATTCGGCTCGTCGATCCATAGAGAATATATTTGTCGTTAAACATAAAAACATAGGGAGCATCTTCTGCAATCAGCTCATAGACTTTGCGAAATTTCGGAATTCGCGCCTTTTTGTCCATGATTTGTCTAGCCTCTTCGATAAGCCGATCGACTTCTGGATTTTTATAGCTAATAAAGTTGGATCCACCGACCGCTGAACTACTCGAGTGCCAAATTTGCTTTGGGTCCAGATCAATGGCGCCGCCACCCCAGGCTAATCGAACTGCCTCAAATTTATGTTCATCTAAAAGCTTTACGAAGCTATTCCACTCGATTTGTTTAACTTCGATACCAACACCAGCTTTTTTCGCGTCTTCTTTATACAGGGTTAGATATTTCACATTATCTGGGTTGGGCTCTAAAATCGTAAATCGAAGGGAAGTTTTCTTTCCATCTATAACCCGGTCCAATACCCCATCCTTGTCAGTGTCCTCCCAGCCAGCTTCTTTAAGGAGTTCAAGTGCCTTCTTTGGATCAAAGTCGATAGCTTTAGCCTTTTTCGAGGCATATTCGCTTTGCTGATACCACGGTCCTGTAGCAGGCAAAGACATACCGTATCTAAATTTCTCAATCATAAGCTTGCGATTCATGAGATGCGCCAACGCTTTTCGGACTTTTTTGTCTTTAAAGAGTGGATTTTCTAAGTTCCATGCGACAAAGCCAAACGATTTAGATGTAAGATTTTCAACCTTGAACTTAAAAACCTTCTTACCCCAAATTTCGCCGGTCGCCTTTTCTGAAAAAGTTTCGGGGTTGAATTCATCGAAATCGATATCCCCCTTTTTAAGCATTTCTATTGCTATATTTTTCTCGGTGACAAATCGCAGAACTAGCGAATCAAAATTCCACACCCCTTTTTGCGCTGGGTCTGAGTTTCCCCACCACTTGCTGTTTCTGTTTAGCGTTATTTTTTTTCCCTTGTCGTACGATGATAAAATATAGGGACCAGTACCGATGAGCTCTTTGTTTATTTTGGATCCCTTTTCAGAATCACCATAAATATGTTTTGGGACAATAGTTAGTGTTGCCGCTGAGCTAAAGTTTCCAAAATATTTATCCTTCGCATGAAATCGAACCGTTTTTGGATCTAGGATTTCTACTTTTTCAATACCTTCGTAGTAGGGCCGAAGATGTGCAGCGTTGTATTTCGGATCAAAAATCACGTCGAAGCTAAATTTTATATCATCAACGGTGAGAGGCGAGCCATCCTGCCATTGAACGCCCAGGCGCAAGGAAAACGTAAAATCTTTTCCATCCTTAGAGATTTTCCATTCTGAAGCCAAATTAGGTACCCAGTCATAAGTTTCAGGATCTCGATTCAGTAAGCTCTCTAAAATGTAACCCTGGACATCTCGTGCAAAAACGTCCGAGGACGTGATCGGATTTAAAGTAGTCGGTTCTCCTCCAATATTGAGGTAATAATTCCCTCCCCTGGGGGCATTGGGATTTCCAGGGAATTTCGCAGCATACGCCGGGACCAAAAAACTGCTGACTGTGGCGAAGAAAACTAATCCACCAACCCATTTCTGAATCATGACGAAGCTCCTTTGTAGAAAGTGAAACTCTAAAAATTTACATCAAGAACCCGCGCCATTGGAAAAAAAGTGAGGGAAAATAATAAGGTAACGCAACGCGCTGATTAAAAGAGCCACCCGTCCCCTTTGGTATTTGCTCGATCCTGAACTACAATGGGTCTCAATGAAGCCGCTTCGAATCGTCCTGGTTATGATTGAGCCTCCCCTCCCTTTTGGAAACGCGGCGTCCCGCTGGTTTTACGTATTGCTGAAGGGGTTAGTAGAACGAGGCCACGACGTGACTGCCTTTGCGACCTGCAGCAAAAGTGAGGAGATCGAAGCCACCTATAAATTATTTCCTGCGCCAAAATACAACGTACGCTGTTTTTCACATCCGGTACGAAGCGGCTTAAAGTCTAAATTCAATACTCTCCTTGAACCTTACTCCTTTATGTTCAGTCTCGAGTTAAAAGTGGAACTCAAAAAAGCACTTGAAAACGGATTTGATATTTTGCATCTCGAGCAACTCTGGTGTGGCTGGTTAGGGCAAAATCATATCTCACGATCACTAGTAAACGTTCACCATTTGATTTGGATCGATCTCGAACACATTAGACCCAAAACATGGACGCACTGGTTTGAGAGAAAATGGATGATTCGAGCCGAACGCCTCCTCGTTAAAAAATACCATTTTTTCAGATCCTGCTCCCCACGTCTTGGTCCTGAAATGCTCAAATTTAATCCCAGTGCTGAAATCACAACAGTCCCGGTAGGCCTCGATCTGACTCAATATGAATACATTAGTGACCTGAAACGAAATCAGGCTCCGCTCGTCAGTGTTATCGGCTCCATGGGATGGTACCCCACTCAATCAGCAGCCATTCGCTTTTTAAAGGTCCTGTGGCCGAGAATCAAAGCCGAAATGCCTGAGGCCAAGGGCCAAATCGTCGGGTGGAAAGCAAGAGAAGCTCTGAAGGATTATCTTAACAACCCAGATGTGAACATCCTAGAAAATGTTCCAGACATCCGCCCTTATTTTGAAAATACCAGTGTCCTGCTATACGCGCCTGAGCGCGGAAGCGGTATGAAAATTAAAATTATGGAGGCTATGGCTTTTGGAGTTCCGGTCGTGACCACTTCAGAGGGAACCGAGGGATTACCTGCAAAAGACGGCGTTCACGCGTTTATTGCAGAGGACGACGATAGCCTCGTTAAAAAGACTGTGCGATTATTAAGAGATATGAAGCTTCAAAATCAACTCAGAGAAAACGCCCGGGGCCTAATTGACTCCCATTGTTCACCCGAAGTGACTCTAAATTCGATCGAAAAAATATACTCACAGATCTTAGAAAGGAACTCAAAATGAAACAGCCCTGGGTCATATGTGGAGGCGCTGGTTTTTTGGGATCTTTTGTGGCTGACGCCCTGATCGAACAAAGCGTACCCGTCGTAGTCATCGACAATTTTTTTTCTGGAAAAAAAGAAAATCTCAAACAAGCAGCGAGATCACCCCTCTACCGTCTCGTCGAACAAGACATTCGCGAAACAGGGGCGCTTACTGAAGTGATGAGAGACTTAAAACCCGAAGCCGTCATTCACCTGGCCGCAATTCACTTTATTCCCGCTGCAATGGCTAACCCCCCATTGACCATGAGCCTTAACGTGCATGGCACTCAATCGGTCCTGACTTCGGCCCGAGCCGCAGGAGTCAAACGCATTTGGTTTGCTAGCACGGGTGACGTCTACGAGCCCTCTGAAAGGCCCCACTCTGAAACAAGCAAATTGGCACCCTTTAATATTTATGGCCTATCTAAACTCATGGGAGAACAGCTGCTTCAACTCGAATCTCGCAATGATCCAAGCTTGAGACTCATTGTAGGCCGCTTATTTAATCTGATCGGTCCTCGCGAAACCAATCCGCATATTCTTCCGGAAATTTTAAGTCAGCTCAAAAAGAACCCTCACTCACCGTTGCGACTCGGGAGCTTGTGGCCAAAGCGAGATTTGGTTCCGGTACGCGAGGCCGCGCGCTCTATTGTAGAAGCACTAAAGAAGGCGGAGCCCGGTTTATCCACCATCAACTTTGCAACGGGCGTGGCTCGCTCAATGCAAGAGGTGATCGAGACCTTGGGCGAAATTCGAGGTAAAAAGATTGAAGTCGAAACCGATCAATCAAAAGTAAGAGCCGTAGAGCGACCGCACCTGCAGGCGGACGTTTCTAAACTCAAAGCTTTAATCGGAATTACACCTAGTTCAGACCTAAAGGTGGCGTTAAAGGAATTATTGATTCACGAGGGAATGCTCAGTTGAAAGTGGGAATCAACGCCCGGTTACTCTACTCTCCAGAAGTCCGCGGATGGAACCGATACACGATTAATCTGATCTCAGAGCTCTCACAACTCGACGTAGCGCTTTACCTTTATACCGATCGCCCGATTGATCCCTTTTATCTTTCAAAACTGCGGCCTGGTTCATTTCAGATCAGACAATCTAAGCCTATGAATTACTTCGTTTGGCAAGAATTTTGGTTGGGAAAAAACTGCATTCAGGACGGAGTTGACGTATTTCACTCGCCCTCCCATTATGGCTTGCCCCGAGGTGGACGATATAAAAAAATACTGACTTTGCACGATGCGATCGATCAGAATTTTTATTCGCCCGCACAGAGCATATTTACAAGATGGAGCCCCTTTGCTCTTAAAATTTACTACAATCAGTGGATAGCGAGACAAAGAGCGAATTTGTTCATCACTGTAAGTCAGTTTTCAAAAAACGACCTCATAAACGCTTTTTCTTTAGAGGATAAAAAGATCCGAGTAATTTACGAAGCCGCAGACTCAGTATTTCATTTAGCGACCTCGGCAAATGAGCCAAGTAAGGCCATTTCGAATCATCTGATCGCCGCAAAATACGTTCTTTATGTCGGAGGTTTAGAGAGACGCAAAAATTTGCCGTTCCTCATCGATGCATTTTCATCGGCCCAATTAAAAGACACTGATCTAGTCATCGTTGGCGCTGGATCGTCCGCACATCTTCCTACTTCAGATTCACGAATTAAATTTTTGGGTTTCGTTTCTGACCCAGATTTGGCTGCACTTTATTCTAGGGCTCAGTGTTTTGTACTTCCAAGCCTGTATGAAGGATTTGGTTTACCCCTCTGCGAAGCCATGGCTTGCGGATGTCCCACTCTTGCCGCTCAAAGTTCCTGCCTGCCTGAAATATTGGGTTCTGGCGGAGAATCGTTTCCCCTAACTGAAAAATCCCGCCTCATCGAGCTGTTAAAGAAAATTGCTTCTGACTCCGGATTCCGAGAGTCGCTCCGTGAGCGTGCCCGGGAGCGCTCCAAACATTTTTCTTGGAAAAACACTGCCTCTGAGACGCTTTCCGCCTATCAAAGTCTTTTGAATTAGGCGCACAATGGCTTATCCTGAGAATGAACTTTTATGCGAATTTGCATCCTTTCACCGAACTTTCCACCCATGTCCTGGCCCTGCGGCGCCGCGGACTACGTAAGCCACCTGGCCAAGAATCTCCACCAAGCCGGTCACCACGTAGAGGTCATCACCAGTAACCCAAACATTAAACCTGAAAGCTGGCCTTTTAAAGTCGAAGTCGTTCTCGGAAACTGGGGACTCGGTCATCTCTTTAGAATCGCAAATAAAATTAAGCGCCAAAATTTTGACTTAATCGACTTTCAATACGAAGCAGGAATGTTTGGGTACAGAGGGGCGTCGCTTTTATTTCCCTTTTTCATGTATCCAAAAAAAATCCCCTTATTTCTAACTCTCCACTCCCAAGACCTACCCAGACGAGGCGGAAGACTTTGGCGTCCACTTCAAGTACTCCCTTATGACGGCCTTATTTTCTATTCCAAGCAATTTCATGATCGAATCTTTAGGTGGTTTCCCCGCAGGGCAGAGCGATTTTTAGTTCAGGGATTTCCAAGCAATATTTTAAGGCCCAACGATCCGAGTAATCAGGCGCCACTAGCAAAAATAAGAACGGGATTTACGCATGCTCAGTTTTTAATGACTTATTTTGGCCATATTTCTGCGGGTCGCGGAATTGAGGATCTCTTGGATGTGATGAAAACATTTAAAGTCCAGTACCCAGGTTTACATCTCATCTTAATGAGCCAGTTTAAACCCGAAGAAGACGATTACCAGCGTAAGCTACTCGAATGGATCCGCCTCAACGGAATGGAGAAAAAAATTTCTTTTACGGGCAGGCTCTCGAACGAAGAGGTATCCCGATTTCTTTTAGCCTCTGATATCTGTGTATTACCCTTTCCGGATGGTGCGTCCTTTAAGAACGGGTCACTCTCAGCTGCGATAGAGCACTCGCTTCCGGTGCTAACTACGGTAAGTCCGCTGACAGAGCCTCAGTTACTTGCTTCGGGAGCGCTTCTTACATACGATCCGGCTCAAAAAAGTCAACTCTCTCCATTGCTAGCACATCTGATCGA
>CAYJBA010000167.1:0-6319 GCA_964367865.1 uncultured Bacteriovoracaceae bacterium
AAAACTCTATACCCAATGTTGATCGTGGTGGCTTTTTTGAAACTGGGGCAATTAAACCCGGTTTTTCTAATTCCTTAAACCAATCGGAGATCGCGTGCCGAGATGACATCAAACGCAGTGCGGGATTCATCCAAGGAGGGCAAACTCCAGAATCCTCGGGAGCTATTCCATTTCGAATTTCTGTTCGAGTAAGTTCAAATTCTGCCACTTCACGTTGCCATGATCCAGATTTAAACATACTCGGCAACCGGGCCACTGAAGGAATCAAAGCGTAATGTACGGGCGGAAAACGCGTAAGATACCTATCGATAAATCGCTGCCAATCCTTGGATCCTTGCTGGCCCTCAAAAGTTTGATGAGTGATCGGATAGATCCACTCGATTGCCTCACGAAGCAGGTAGAAAGTAACATCGCGGTATAGCTCAAGCCGCTCGATTTTGATGGGACTCAGCAACGAACCTTTTTTCGCTCCAGTAAATTTCGGAGAATATACAATTCCTAAAAGCTCCTTTTGAATTTTTCTCAACTCTGGATATTCTACACGCGATGAACTCATTTGCTGCGCTCCTGAACAGAATGACCACTCAATAAAGTGCGCGTTTTCGGAGTCTGCACAAAAGCAGGGACCGTGCCCGGATGAACCGAGCGCCATAAAAGATGTGCTTCGCTCAGAACATCATCCAGCGGGGGAATATTCATTTCTCGCTCTAAGAGCAGCGTCGAAATTTTTTGTTTTTCGTTCAAATACTTAAGTAGCGCCCTCACTTCTCGCCTAACCGAGGCGCCATGATTGTCTAAAAGAAGAGGTTTACCGCGAACATCTGTTTCTTCGTGCCCCGCAATGTGTACCTCCCGAATGCGGTCGAGCGGAATAGAATCCAAAAATTCGCGTGCACATTTAAGGGCGGGCTCAAAACTCCCCCCTTTCCAGCCCGAGTGATTGACTGAGTTGACGAAAACATTGTTGATATCGAGAAGCAAAAAAGTCTCAGACTTTTCGAGTACGGCAGAAATAAATTCAGCTTCGGATATCTCGGTTTCACCCGGGGGAGCGGGCAACCGAATATAATAAGAAGGATTTTCGAATCCAAGCGGTAATTCCAAGATATCTTGAGCCTGGCTTATGCGGTTTGCAAAAAATTTAGCTGATTTTTGAGTAAACGGCATCGGGAGCAAATTGTGAAACTGTGCTCCGCCCACGCTTGCAAATGAAAGATGATCCGTCACCCATTTCGCGCCTGTTTCTCGCGCAAGCAGCTTAACTTCTTTAAGTAACTCTCGATCGAGTGGATCGGTACTTCCGAGCGATAATGAAACACTATGAAAAGCGATTGGAAATTTCGAGGCTAAAAATAAAAGGGCGCGGCGAACTGTGCCGCCGCGCCCAATAAAATTCTCCGGCATGACTTCTAACCATCGGATTCGGTTGGTGACCTCTGGATCACCTGCCTCGGCTCTTTTACTTAGCTCAGGGAGAAACTCTCGCCTGAGACTAATTCCAGCGCCTAGGCCCCGTCCGGGGATAAAAGTCGTTGCCATAGAAAGCCTTGCTTACTTGTGCTCTTCGCCACCTGCTGCTGGAGCGTCAGCTGCTGGAGCATCAGCTTTTTTGCCTTTTTTGCCCTTTTTACCTTTTTTGCCTTTTTCGCCCTTGCAGCCTTTGCAGCTCTTGTCAGCTTTGCAGCCCTTATCGCCTTCAGCTACGAGAACGCCCGAAGACTTGTCTAATGTCTTCGAAATGTCATTTGCTAAAGCGCTGCTTGCAGCAAACGCGGTCAAAACACCCAGAGCCAATGTTAAATTCTTTTTCATGTTGTTTCCTTTCAGTTCGTTCCATGACGTTGCAATTACGGCCCAGAAACTTCCTTAGGCCCCTCCTTTGAAATCTACTACAGAAACAACCGATTTTGGCGTTCAATGGTTTAAATGTCAAAAAATATCGACCATTGACACTATGCGTGATTTTCGGTATTCACTTTCCGAAAGATCGATAGGTTCTGACCTTTATGAGATTTAAACCCATAACGATTTTCGCGCTTGTCCTCAATGCTTTGGCTGCCGCCTCACCTGTCTGGGTTGAAGCTTCACCGATCGAGTTTAATGCCCCAGGCGTAATCCAAAAAACCCTAAAACACGCGGCCCGCTCGATCACTTATTTAGAGTGGATCGATTCTCAATTCAATCCGGCTCCCCTATTTGAAAAATTTCGCAAAACTCTGAGCCCAGACCAGTGGAATCAGGTTTGTGAGGCTCTTAAAGATATTCCAGTTTTGGATCTTGCCTATTTTCAAGAAGAACTCGAATCCCCTTCGAACTTTGGACTCGCTTCTTGTCAGAAAATTTTATTGGAACGCTTAGCGAGCTACTGGAGAGAAGCTCGCCTTCGCATGATTGAATCCGCCTTTTCTTTTGATGGGCCTCAGTTTCCGGATCCTTTGGCATCACGGGAGCAGACGCTTGATTTGAGCACCGGACCTGAGCTCTTTCGAGGGGACTTAAAGGATGGCGAAATTTGCCTGACCTTTGACGACGGACCTCATTCGGTTCACACTGCCGAAGTTCTTGAAATTTTGACCTCGTTCGGAGTACGTGCCAATTTTTTCGAAGTGGGCAAAAACGCGCAGGAATTACCGCAAATTTCATTAGCGGTCGCTCAAGCAAATCATATATTAGGGTCGCATTCTTGGAGTCATCCCAAGCTTTCGAGCTTAAGCGCCGAACATGCCAAAACTGAAATTTCAGCGGGCCGCCATGCCGTAGAGCTTGCCAGTCAGACGACGACTCCCTTTTTTCGATTTCCCTATGGAGAGCGAAAGACAGTAACATCCCTAAGAAACTGGCTAAAAGAAGACCACTTCGCCCTGTTTTATTGGAACATGGATACTTTGGATTGGAAGCTAAACGATCCACAAGTCCTACTGAAAAACGTCCTAGCAGAGATCGACCGCGAAAAAGGCGGAATCATTCTCTTTCATGATGTTCATCC
The DNA here is from genome assembly GCA_964367865.1 of uncultured Bacteriovoracaceae bacterium. Taxonomy (GTDB): domain Bacteria; phylum Bdellovibrionota; class UBA1018; order UBA1018; family UBA1018; genus CAYJBA01. Next base: position 2,987 of record CAYJBA010000167.1, read on the forward strand.
TCAAACGGTTATTGTCCTCCCTGAGGTCCTTCGAGAACTCAAACGCAGAAATTTTACTACCGTCGTTTACATACCCCATTAGAATATACGGAACATGCGAGTCCGCGGTCGAAAACGTCAGTTTGCTTTTAGATGGTTGAGACGTGGAATTGCATTTTGGGCAATCGTGCTGGTCCTTTTTTCTTTTCTTTGGTGGCGAGGAACTTTGCCCAATTGGATCCAAAGTGCGGTCACGCAAGGGTACATCCACGAGATCCAGCCTCATCTTCCATTTCAAATCGAAAGCTTTGTCATTGAACGCGGATTAGGGACGCTCCTCTCAGGATTTTGGTCTGGAAAAGTCACCCAAGTAACTGCAGTCCTCAAGTGGGGGGATTTTCGCATTCGATTAGCAGGTCCCATTTCAGTAGTCCGTAATAAGAAAATGGGGGTCACCACAGTTGATTTCTCACCCCAAGGAACTATCGAGCCTGTAAATGGCCCTTTAGAAAATGGCGACCGATCAGATCCATTTCACTTGGATCTTCGACTCGCGGTTTCGACGACGTTTACCGATCTCAAGCAACTCTCCTTTCAGGCTTCAGCTCACGAATGGACATGGAAGTACTTCAAGTTAGAGACTCACAAACCCTCGTTTTCGGTTTCATGGGATGGCGCTCTGGCTAAACTAATGGTCCAGGCAAGCTCTGCAAAATTTGAGAAAAACAATCAATTCGGTGAAGCTAAGGATTTTCAAATTCAGATCCATTCGCCATTTGAAGTCTCTCCACTTAAATTAGGACCTGAAATCGATCTCACTATTAATTTTAAAGGAGGCGAGCTTCTTTTAGGTGAAATATACATAGATATTCCTGCAAATTTATTTCCTGTTCGTGCAAAGTTTGAAGTCGACCCTAAAAGCGCGGCAATACCTCGCATCGCTGAAATTCAATGGGGTCAAAACAAAAATAAATTAGATATTCGTTTAGAAGATCTCAAAGACGGCTTTCGAAACGTTTTCACGAAGTGGAATATTTCATCGACGGGAATTCAGTCCTTAGCGACTCAGCTTGTAACAAGTCTTGCTCAGGCAGGTGGTCCTCTAGGCTCCTTGGCTGCTCTTTCAAATTGGGATTTTGGCCCCGGCCAGATGGAGACTCATGGCAAAGCAACTTTTAAAATATCAGAAAAATTTGAATCTCCGACACTGCTTGAAACTCAATTTCGACTAAAAGCAAAAAATCTTCGAATCAAACCCAAAGGGGTGCCGCTTGCACTGAACGACATTTATTTCGATGCGGAGGGCTCCTCCGGAGCCGGCCTAAAAGTCGAACTCTCTATGGGTTCGATTCGATACAAAAGGCTCAGAGGAGAACTTAAAAACGTCACGATCAATGCCAAACCCCGTCGCCCTTTTCCGTCGGGCGAATACCTCATCGATATCGATCAAGGTCATGAAATTTCATTAAACATCGATTCTTTGCCCATTCACGTTTCAGGACCCCAAGGAACTTTGATGTTGCCCTTGTCCAAAGGTCAGAAGCTCAAATTCGATCTTAAAACTGCGGTGTCAACTGAACCCGTTTTATCCCAAAAATTAGGACCAAAACTGTGCCTATTGCCAGCTCATATTCCACCGATGACCGCGCGCTTGGACTTTAAAACGATTCAATTTACAGAAAATTCAGTCGATCTTGTTGGAAATGTCACAGCTGAGCTTTTTGGTGGCAAAGCCGTCTTAGATGAAATCGGCTTTTTTGAGCTAAATAGCGAAGCACCTGAAACAGATTTTAATTTTAATTTGGACGGATTAAGGCTGGATCTTTTAGGAAATTGGCTGGGTTTTGGTGAAATGGACGGGGCTATGAACCTGCATTTTCGAGACGTAACGTTTCAGTCACTGCTCCCCACTCATTATGATTTTAGCTTCGATCTCAAGCCTCTCCATAAGGGCGATATCGTTTTTTCACCTACCGCGATGAAAAACGTAATTAAAATTTTTGCCCGTGGGGATATTGACGCTCTCCCGTTTTACGCGCAGTTTTTCGGTTTTGGGCCTATTCGAGAGCTTCTTGGAGGATATGACATTGATTATGGCGGAATATCTATTTTTTCATCCGATGGGCTCATCATGATTGAAACCCATGACCCGCCCGAAATCGTTAAAAAAGAAAAAAAGCATTTTGTGCTTTATGGCTCCAATTTTATTGGATCTAAGTTTACAATGCCCTTAGATACAAAAGATTATCCATTCATCGTAGACGCAACAGCAATGAACAATTATATTGCTGGGCGATACCGAGAGTTAAAAAGTCTCGCTGAGGATAGAGCCAAAAACGGCCCTCAGCCCAAAAAGGAGATTGTCGATGTCTTTGATTTGTCAGACCCGTTATGCCGTGAGTAGATATAGATCTATCCTTGCCATTTTTGGCACAGCCCTCATCGGATCGTGTGTCACCGTTAATGTTCCGATTGTGTTTCCAGAAAGCTCGGTTCAAAAAGCTACTGATGATTTTGTCCGCGAAATTTATCGAGCGAAGGAGAAAGGCAAAACCCCTGCAGCCACCGATCCAGCTTCTCTGAAAAAAAATAAGGACCCACAGAAAACTCAGTTTGATCTGTTTTTCATGAACTCTGCTTACGCGATCGAAGCGGTATTTAAGGTCGACTCTGAAAAGGCCGTAAAAATTCAGCACAGCCTGTCTTCTCGTGCTTCTGAGGTCATTCAGCAAAAGAGAAAGGGGGTTTTGGGTGAGGGAAACGACGGAAAGTTAGTTTTGAAATCCCCCGAAAAACTCAAAGAACTTCTTAAGAAACGCGTAGAAAAACTAATGGGTGACGAAAATTCGGATCGCGAGAAACTCTATGAAGAAGTCGCGCAATCCAACAACATTCCTGGGCGCCTTAATGACGTAAAAAAGAGCTTTGCAAGATCGTTTCAAGCCGAATCTCCGTCTGGTACCTGGGTTCAAGACAGCGACGGCGCTTGGGGTCAAAAACCCTGATTCGGTATTCTAAAAAAATGACGCGGTAATGCCTCAAATAGGGCCTTGCGTCCTCTGTCTTAAGAAGTTATTTCTGCAGTCATGACCTTCGATACCGTTCTTCAAGCCATCGGAAATACTCCTATTGTTCGCCTCAACCGAGTCACACAAGGTGTGCCGGCGAATTTTTTCGCGAAGTTGGAGTTTATGAATCCCGGTGGGTCCATCAAAGACCGGATCGGTTGGTTCATGATTGAGGATGCTGAAAAAAAAAGGGCTCCGCACGCCGGGGGGAACAATTGGGGAGGGTCGGGGGGGTAATACTGGCGTAGGCCTAGCTATCGCCGCAGCCATTAAAGGCTACAAATGC
>CAYJBA010000168.1:0-6292 GCA_964367865.1 uncultured Bacteriovoracaceae bacterium
CTATCAATCCTGCGACGCCGCTCAGTCTCATCGAAGAGGTTTTAGACTCGGTTGATTTGGTCCTCATCATGAGCGTAAACCCGGGGTTCGGCGGCCAGAAATTCATCGAAAGCTCGTTGCCTAAAGTCAAGCGACTCGTTGAGATCAGGGGCAACCGCGGTTATCGAATCGAAATCGATGGCGGCATTGGCATGACAAACGCGCGCCGAGTGATCGAAGCAGGCGTTGACGTGTTAGTCGCGGGGTCTGCGATCTTTGGCGAAAAGGATCGCGCTCGAGCGATACAGACACTTAGGTCTCAGGCGCAGAAAAAATAATCACGATGGAAACCCTCAAACTCGGATCCAAACCCCTGACCCTAGAAGAAGTTCGAGAGGTCGCGATTCAAGGCCGAAAAGTCGCGCTATCTTCTGGCGCTTTAAAAAAAATAGAACGTTCTCATAAGTTCTTAAAAGAAAAAATAGGGACGGGTGAAACCTATTACGGAATCAACACAGGCTTCGGGGTTTTATCCAACGTCAAAATCCCGGACGCCCAGATTGAAACGCTTCAGTATAATTTGCTGAGATCCCACGCCTGTGGCGTGGGCGGATATTTGTCAGATATTTTTGTGCGTGCGATGTTGCTCTTGCGCGCAGCCGCATTGACTTACGGAAATTCGGGCGTGAGCGCCGGGCTTGTTCGGCAGATTTTAGAACTTCTCAATCGCGGAGTATGTCCCTTGGTTCCTGAGCAGGGATCAGTCGGCGCGAGTGGCGATCTCGCGCCGCTATCGCATCTGGCGCTTGTTCTCATTGGCGAGGGTCGCGCGCGGGTCTTGGGCAAAGAGATGAGCGGGGCTCAGGCTTTAAAAGCAGCGAAACTAAAACCCATTCGCCTCGGACCCAAAGAGGGTTTGGCGCTGATCAACGGCACACAGTTCATGACGGCAATCGGCGCCGTAGTTTTACTTGAGGCCGAGCATCTGAGCGATGTGGCCGACGTAGCAGGCGCTATGACTCTTGAGGCATTGCGTGGGACCGAGCTTGCGTTTGAAAAAGAGATACATGATTTAAGACCTCATCCGGGACAGATCGAAGTCGCGGCAAATTTGAGAAAACTCCTGATCTCAGGCGGAAAAAAGAGCGGGATTAGCACGAGCCACGAAGATTGCGGCAAGGTGCAAGATCCTTACAGTTTGAGGTGCATGCCGCAGGTGCATGGGGCTACGCGAGATGCGCTCACATTTGTACGCGACGTGCTTACTCGCGAAATTAATTCGGTGACGGATAATCCACTCGTATTCGCCGAGACGGGCCGGATTTTAAGCGGTGGCAATTTTCACGGACAAATCGTTTCGATGGCGCTCGATTTTCTGGCGATCGCTGTCGCAGAGCTCGCAAGCATTTCGGAGCAGCGCTTGGCTAAACTCATCAATCCGCAGCTTTCTGATCTCCCGATTTTTCTCACTCGTCAGGGAGGGCTCAATAGCGGTTTTATGATGGTGCAGGTTGCGGCCGCAAGCATTGTTTCAGAGAACAAAACTCTTTGTCACCCTGCAGTCGTGGATTCGCTCCCAACCAACGTCGATAAAGAAGATCACGTCAGCATGGGCGCTTGGGCCGCTCGCAAGGCTGCGATGGTGACGATTAATACTCGGCGCGTGCTTGCGATGGAGCTTTTGGCCGCCGCGCAAGGAATTGATTTATTGCGTCCTCTTAAAACCAGTTCAGTTTTAGAAAAAGTGCATCGCCTGGTAAGAAAGCGCGTCAAAATGCTCGACGAGGATCGGCCGTTTCACCCGGATTTTGCGAAGATCGAAGATCTCATTGAGTCGTATGAGTTAGAGGCGACGGTGAGGGAGTGTCTGCTTTTACCCAGGTAGATTTTTTCTAAATAGTTTCATAAATCTCTACTTCCCAGCATTTTACCTTTCATGGCAGAAAATAAAATTTGACAAAAACCCGTCCCAAAGTCGCCACAATTAATTTTTTGTTCGATTCACGGGGTTCAGACCGCCGCCGGAGGATCGTACAGAGCATCATATATTCACCAAAGATGCGCTTTTCGATCAATTCAACGACATTCCAGTCCACATGAAGAGTCCAGTTAAGGACTCATAACAATGCGAACAAGAAAGGGTCTGGAATGAAAAATTGGGATCAGTTGTTGGAAAATTATATGCGCGTTTGTGATTCGCGTGGCCTGAGTGAAGCTGTGATTTTGGGTCGCAGGCGTGAACTTGAACGCTGGGGCAATTGGTTGAAGAGGCAAAGACCGAAGCCTCGGGTCGAAGGAATCGATTCAGAATTGATCTTGGAATATATTCGAGGTCGAACCGTGTGTCACTCCAAGGCCAGCGTTTGCGGCGTAATGAGTCACCTGCGATGTATGGGAGAGTACCTCGTCAACGAAGGGGTATGGAGTCAGAATCCTTTGCGATGGATTCAAAGTCCAAAGATCGATTCGAGGCATCTTCTTCCCAGAAGAATCGAAAAGGCGCACCTCGCTAAACTTATTGAAGAGGCTGCAAATATTAAGCAGCCGTATTTTCGATCGCTCATGCTGACGACTCTCATTGTGCTCTATGGCACAGGCATGAGGAGGGGCGAACTCGAGCGACTCACTCTTCTAGACTGGAATTCTTTAGATGCGACGCTTCGGATTGATAGCCGTAAGGTTAATCTTCAGAGAGTGGTCCCTGTACCGTCATCTGTGGCCGCAGCAATTGAATCTTATTTACCACAAAGGCAAAATCGTCTCATAGAGCTTGGCATTCATGAAGAGCCAGCTCTTTTTGTTGCCAAAAAAGGAAAAAAACTTTCCGGAGAGCAGTTATCGCTCAGCGTTCACAGACTGGCAAAAAAGGCCGGTATTCCCCTTGTTACGATTCATCAGTTTCGTCACACTTGCGCCTCGGATCTATTAGATGAAGGCCTGGGTCTTCATGAGGTCCAAAAATATTTAGGACACGCCTTCATTGTCACAACTCTCCGATATACCCAAGTCGCCGATCCAATGCGGGAGCAGGCGGTCACTCTTCATCCAATCAATGCCATTTTAAACGAGCTCAGTTTTGAGCATACAGAAATGAGAGCTGCAAATGAGTGAGCAACGATTTCGTGAATTCGATCCCGTTATAGAAGGGTTTCTCGACTATCTTTCGAATGTTCGGCGACTTGCACCACGTAGTTTAGTCGATATGAAATGCACTTATCGAAAAACATTGCGCTCGATGCATAACATCAAACCTGGTGTGGAGTTATGGAAGCTCACTTTTGATGATTACTTGGCTTGGATTGAATATTCGAGAAGCATTGGAAAGTCCGTTACTTCGCTTTGCAAAGAAATTAGTCATCTCAAAGGCCTGATTGATTACGCTTGGAGAAGCGGCAAAACAGAAAGAAATGTACTCGACGGGTTTAACCTTCAAGACCTGGCCCCTACGGTCGCAATCCCACCCTCGGTACTCAGTGTCGAAGAAGCAAAACGACTAATTTCCTGTTGCACTAAAAAAAGCACTCATCAAAAACGCGACCGAATGATGATCATTATCCTGTATGGGTGTGGTCTTCGCACCAGTGAGCTTTGTAAACTGGATATCAAAGACATTGATCTTGAGCGCCAAGAGCTCGTGATACTCGCTGCCAAGGGAGACATTCAGAGACGGGTCCCGATTCCAGATTCTGTTTGGACGGAACTTCTCGCCTATATTGCCGAGAGAAAGGTTAGACGGGGCGCTCTCTTCATCACCGAATTCAAAAAGACCCGAATACAAGATAAAAATGTTCTCATGGCAGTTCACTCGGCCGCTTACCGAGCAGGACTGAGTGATGACGTCGTACCAAAGACGTTGCGCCATTCTTATGCGACCCATCTTATGGATGCAGGAGTGGATCTAGCACTCATTGCCTCTCTCATGGGTCATCGCAGCCCATCTGAAACCGGCGTCTATCTTCATTCCCTACCAGGAAGAAAAGAAACAGCAGTTAACCGTCTCAAACTGATTCCATCTGAGCACGAACATAAAAACCCTGAGCTAAACGAAGAAGAGGAGAATTAATTATGAAGTGGGAATATTGGTGTTCACTATTTCTAGAAAGGCACTGCCCCGCTCGAGGTTTGAGATCCAGCACGATTTCGTCCTATCGAGTAACACTTGAACAATTCAAGGTATGGGCGCAGGTTAAGCTCGGGAAAAGTATAGAGCCTGACGAAATCAAGGCTAAAGACATTCTCGAATATGTAAAGTACTTGCGAGATGAACGCGGCAACGGAGACTCTTGTGTCAATGTCCGAGTAGTCACGCTCCGAACATTTTACCGAGCAATGGTAGCAATGGAACAACTGGAACATCGAAAGAACCCGACGCACTATTTGCCAAAAATTAGAGCAGTAAAGCAAAAATTTCAAGACACGCTTTCCCATGAAGAGGTAAAGCGGTTATTGAATCGTCCCTGTACTCAAACGATTTTAGGCCTCCGAGATCGTGCGATTTTGACTCTGCTCTACGGAACAGGGATCCGGGCGTCAGAATGTGCGCACCTCAAAGAATCGGATGTCGACCTTAAAAATAAGTCGGTTCGAGTTTTTGGGAAAGGAGGATATCAACGAGTCGTGCCTTTGAACGACACAGTTCTTTCGGCTCTTGAGTCGTACAGAGTCGTGCGCGGGAAGGCTACTTCGGATCAGCCATTCTTCCGCACGCGAAAGAAGAAAGGCACGTCACGTGGCATCATCTATGATCGAGTTAAAAGATTCGCGAGACTTTCAAGAATTGCAAAGCGCGTGACGCCTCACGTGCTCAGGCATACGTTCGCCACTCACTTGGTAAGAATGGGAGAAAAACTCATTGTGCTGCGTGATTTACTTGGACACAAACAGCTCACAAGCACGCAAATTTATCTACATATGACGGGTGAAGATCTGAGAAACGCGGTTGACCGACACCCAGTTGGAAAACTTCTGGATTCATTAGGAAAATTTCTACCAGATCAAAAAGTCCGATTTCAGCATCTACCGGGCAAGCGTTTCGCACTTAACAATTAGCGAAATCCTAGAGGCCTAGAGTTTTCATTCTTGTGTCTTCCGCGACGCTCAATCAGTCGCAAGGCCCAGTTATATCCTTTTTGTAAAATACCCTACATTTTTTTAGCTCAGTTGAATAATTTTTATGCCTTCATGCTAGAATTTAGGTATGAGTGCAGCACTAAAGGTCTGGGAAGTTGAAGAACCCACATCTCTGGGACGCGTTCTGCCATTCCGGAATCGAACAAAATAAAATCACGACACCCATTGCGGCTCGCGATCTGGCGTATGATCCCAATAGCCAACTGGTTTCTGCCACAAACCCAGAAGCGCCACTTAACGGCTCTCAATCTGAGAGCTTTGTGTACGACGGCATCCATAACAGGACGTCAGATCAAGACCCAAATCACCTTTATCGTTATACTGATCTCAATAAACAGCGCCTGCTTGAGGACTGGCGCTATTTTTACTTCTACGACAATAACGGTAATCTCATTTCAAAACAGGCAAAGGGAATGACGGGCGAAGTAACGAATTATAAATATTCGTCTGAAAATCAACTGCTTCAAGTTAAGGCATTCGCGGCCGTGCTTACCGATGCGTCCGTGCCGTGGATACCAGTCTCAAGCGCCGTCAAAGAAATCAATTACACATACGATGCTACGGGGAGGAGAATTCAAAAAAGCGTAATTGATTTTATCGCGCCAAGCGATCCCACAAAAACTTTTACCAGGAGATACGTTTATAACGGCGGGAATATTCTTCTTGAGTACGATGGGTCAAACCACTTGCTTGCGAAGTATACCCACTCAGGGCTTGCCGCTGACGACATCCTTGCAGTTGAAATCACGGACGATGGAAAAAACGCTGGCCTTGCCCAGCAAAGCCCTGGGTCAAAATCCTATTTCTACTTAAAGGACCAATTGGGCTCAGTGACCGACATTGTGGATAATCAAGGATCAAGACTTCAGCACTATGTGTATTCAAGCTACGGTGAACTGCTTCAAATTCAAAACGGCGTGGGTCAGGATGTGACCCAAAACCCAGTACTTGCAACGAGTTACATGTTTGCAGGGCGGGAATATGATCGTGAAACGAGCCTTTATTACAACCGAGCCAGGTACTACGATCCGAGCTGGGCCGGTTTCTGCAGAAAGACCCAGAGCCCGGGCGTTTTGAAACGAGATAGACCACGAAATAATGCGACTGCAAGCCAGGCAGTGAGAGCCGACGAACACCGGGGCCAAGCACCCACAATTCACGGATCAGACGTGATTCAGATAAT
>CAYJBA010000169.1:0-6283 GCA_964367865.1 uncultured Bacteriovoracaceae bacterium
CTTTGTACGAGTTCAGTCATCGTTTTCCAATGAAAATCCCAAACGAGCGGCTCGCCTCCCACCCAATAAATCTCTTCTACCTCACCTGTTTCAAGAGCTTCTTCGAGCTCTTTTTGCGCGATCTCTCGCTGAAATGATTCTATTTTCGAATAAATCTCACGATCCATCCAAGGGTCAAACTCTGGCCCCCACTCCCCATGTTGTTTTTTTTCAGCTTCCCACGCAGACGACAATTGTTCACCGCACATCCTGCATTTGAAATTACACGTGTTATGAAGCCTGTAATCAAACGAAATAGGCTTCATCGATGTAAATCCTTGATCGTCGGTCGAAGCAAATGCCTGCGAGATGTATTTTCGAAACATTACATGAGTAAACCAGTTGCGATAAATTGAAAGGCTTAATATTTTGTTTTCGCAAACCTCACATTCGGGTACTTTTTCACCCGCAAGCATTTTTCGACGAACTGAGCGTATAAATTCGCCATTCCAATGCTCCTTTAGCGGAATCGGTTCATATTTTCCCCCACTTTTACCTGGAAGATCTAAATATTGATTAGTAAATGAATGGGACTCGCGACTAGCGCAACATAAGCGCCTCTCTGATTGAGGAGACAAAAACGTATGAGTCCAAGGTGCCATGCAAAAGGACTCATTGACTGGAAAGGGGATTCTTTTCGGCCTTTTCTTTTCAATGGAGTCTTGGTCAAACGTCACCCGAGCGATCTTGCAAAACGGGATTGGACTTGTCAACGGGGCTGATCCCTGCCAGTTTCTCTCAAGCATTGCTCAGGTAACAAAGGAATCTGTTCTTTTCCGCAATTTTATATGTTAATTTTTTGGGGTTCGTAAACAGCATCAACAAAAAAATGGGTTCAAATATGGAAAAAGCTTACCAGGTGATTCAAGACGTCATTTCTAGAAAAAATCAGGATGATAGCATCATATTAATGAAACTGGACGAGTCTTCTCTCTTTTATAAGATAAACGGAGTTGCTGCTCTGCTTTGGCGAGAATTAGAATCGCCCAAAACCCTGATGGCAATGGTCGATCATGTTTCGAGCCTTTTTCCAGGTGCCGCAGACTCTGCGAAAGCGGATGTGACACTATTTATCGAGCAGCTCAAAAAATTTAGTCTAATTAACGAGGTCGACGCCCCGTCAGATATGGCATTTTCGACCGCAATTGCGCCGATGAATCCCGATTACCGCTTTGGAAAAATTACGGAGTTCAATTTAGACGCAATTGAAACCGAAGTACTCAACGAAAATATTTATCTGGATGTATTTGCCGGTTCAGATCTTCGCCTGAAGAAAGATATTACCGGAATTAAAAACGCGCTCGAGAAAGTTACCCAGTTAAACGGGGTAAAATACCATTGGGATGAAGAAAAAGCGGTTACCATTGGCCACTTTGGAAATCAGGCGCCTCAGGCAGGACTTATCGCTCAAGACGTTGCCGCAGTAATGCCGGAATTAGTAAGAATGGACGCGAAAACCGGCTATCTAGCAATCGAATACAGCAAGCTTAACTCCTACCTAGTTGAAGCGATTAAGGAGCTTAATCAATTGATCCGTAAACAAGAAAATAGAATCACTGAGCTTGAAAAAAAGCTGTAGTTAGCCAACTGTTTCCAGGGGAAATATGTATTACTTGGGAATAGGCAAGACGCTATATCAATCTTCAGCCTGTCTGATCAATAAAGACGAAGTTACAGAAACTGAACTCCTACTGACGGAGCGTCTGTCGAGAAAAAAGGCGTCCGGAGCATGGCCCGAAACCGCGCTTGAACAAATTGCCTCAAAACTTCCCGGCTCAGAAATGATCATCGCTGAAAGCAGCGATGTCTTTTCACCGAAAGAAAAGGAGCAAAGACTCGAGGACAAAGTTCCTTTTTTAGACCGTTTGAAACACAAAGGATTGTCGCGTTATTCGACCCTCCTCAATCCACAAATTCAGTTTGTACCCCATCACCTTTGCCACGCGACGGCTGCGATTGCTTTGAGCCCGTTTACTAAATGTGTTGTTGTAGTCATGGACGGCGCGGGTACTAAAAAATCTGATTTTCCTCAACTCCATTCTGAACGAGATACACCCACCCAAATAAACGGGATTTCGTCACAATTAGATCCAAATTGCCCCCGTGTTTACGAGGAGTGTTCCGTTTATCTTTTTGACGAGGGAACGCTTCGTTGCGTCCTTAAAAGATGGAGTGAATTCAAAAAAGGCCGGATTCAACCTCGTCAATATTGGAATAGTGGAATCGGAATCTCCTACGAAAAATGCGCTGAATATATCTTTAATTGCAATCGCTCAGCCGGAAAAGTCATGGGGCTTGCCCCGTTCGGTAAATCGAAGCCCGTAAAAGACCGAATAGCGTATTTAGACCAACTAGATTGGAACCAAGCCTTCAACGGCCATGGCAAATCGGCATGGGAGAACTCGGGGAGATTCCTTCGATTTGCAGATATTGCTGCCTCTATCCAATCCGAATTTGAAATCGATCAAGAGGGCCTTTTTTCTGCAATTCGCGAAGCTTTTCCTGATTATTCATATCTTATATTTACCGGTGGGTGTGCGCTTAATTGTACGGGTAACGGAAAAATGATGAAACGCAGTCTTTTTGATCGGATCTATATTCCACCGTTTCCCGGTGACGAGAGTATTGGCTTTGGAGCGGCCCATCACCTTTACTTTAATGACCAGCCCTCTGCATGGAGACCGGTACCCCATGAGAATCAGAGGCCCTATTTCGGACCCATCTCATCTATTCCTAACGACCCGTTGATTGAGTCGATATTCAGTTCCTTTGTGGTTGATCGCCCCGCTTCGATTATTGAAACTTGTGCAAAACTCCTTGTACAAGGAAAGATTATTGCCTGGTTTCAGGGGAGGAGCGAATCGGGGCCACGAGCGCTCGGAAACAGAAGCATCCTTGCAAGTCCACTATTGCCAGATATTAAAAAAATATTGAATCATAAGATCAAATTTCGTGAAGACTTTCGCCCCTACGGGGCTTCGTGCCTTCACGAACTGGCACATGAGTATTTTGAGGTGCCAACGGCATTTGAAAACCCGTTTATGTCTTTCGCAACGCCCGTCCGACCTAATTGGAAAGATCCGCTAAAGGAGGTAACTCATATTGACGGAACCTCTCGAATGCAAACAGTTCGCAGAAGTCAAAATCCTATCTTTTATGATTTGATCAAAGAATTTGGAAGATTGAGTGGGCTATTTTGCCTTCTCAATACAAGTCTAAATGTCATGGGAGAACCTATCGTCGAAAACATTGAAGACGCAAAGCGATTTTTTAAAAATACGCCAGTCGACGGGCTGGTTATCGGCAAATACCTGATTACTCGGTCGGAGCAAAATGGAACTTCTTGATACCTCACTTCCATTTGAAGCTCAGTCACTTAAGTCCTATAAAGTGTTAATTAAAAACACGCGTGAGATCACCTGCCGAATTGTATCTGACTCGATGGAACCCTTGATCCGAATAGGTGATCGCGTTCGAGTCGAATGCGTGGATACCATTAAATCTATTAAGCCTTTTGATATCGTAATTTTTTTAAATCAAGACAAGCTGTTTTGCCATTTTGTTTGGAACATTTCGATTGGCGAAAAAAGTGCGCAAATACTTACTCGGTCCCTTAAAAATCCGCATCACAATGATTTACCTACCACCCCAGATCAGATCTTAGGTCGTGTTTTGCACCCACAATTGTCTCGACGGACCCGTCTGTGGCTTATTTTAAAGACTTTATTTAAAAATTCGCAATAGGCTCGCCATGAACTAAATCGTAGACCATGACTTCGAACGATCTCGGGCAATACTTGTTTCCATGATCAAAATATCTACCCTTCGTTTCAAATTCGATTGCTTCATTTTTATAAAGATCTGTACCCGTAAAATCCTGAATCATCTTCTGAAATCGATTCGCTTGCGCCTCTTCGAGATCAGTCCAATCCGAATGAACATTTGCTCCATGAAAAAAAGAAAGTTCAATATTGGGTTTAGCTCCGCTTGCTGCCCCCCATTGAGAGATGGACACTGCTCCTCGGCTCATCATCTCCTGAATTATAGCGCTATCGGAATAATAAAATTGATGCTCGTTGAAATCATGAAAAATTACGCCAAGTAAGTTTTCAGAACAAAGGGATTCCCAATTCACGCCACGGACACGAGTACCGAAGCGACTACACAATTGAGTTACGAAATTCACAGATAACTTTCCATTTTCTGCTAAATTTATTTTTGAACTTTTAAACGTGTGTTGAGGAATGAGCGCACATTCAATGTCCAAGCCCCTAAGCTGCATACCTCGCGCCTGTGCCATTTGAGTAAGGATGCGCTCGATATGATCCAAAGTCGTATGCCTCTCATCAAAAAGGGACAATAGAAAAATACATTTCTTTGGGACTTTTGCCGCTGAAACTGAAGCCTCATTAGAAACAAATTCGTAAAATGCAACTCGCTTTCGCCAGCTCTGAGGAACTAATCCGGCACATTTCTGGTGAATCAAAATTACACTCTCTCCTAAAGGTGGACGAGGATGTTTGAAAAAAAACCAAGAAAGGGACAACACTCCATCTCGCGCCATAAAATGAGACCCCTGAGAAAGAACGTCAGGAGTCTTAAAATCATTTAAAAAAATAGGCCGGAGTTTAGACACATATCTTTTTGAGTGCGGCCCGAGAAACTGATAAGTCGCAATATGAGATTTTTCAACATTGAGCCAATTAAAATTGTTCCAAATTTTATCGGATTCTAATGGTTCATTGATCCGTAAAGCCAACCCTTCGGGATCTCGCCTCGGTCCGTAAATAGGTTTTTCATTTTCAAACATAATTTGCATAGAGCCTCTGATAAAGCTTGGAAAAACCTTTTCCCTCTAAAAATGGTGCGCTCGGGTTTAACCGAAATGCCTGGCATATGCGTTCGAACTCTTCGTTAAAGTCAGAAAATGTGGATTTCCCATTTTTTATTATACTCTGACTTAAACGCCCCGCTACTGATTCACAAGAAAAGCTAAGCGAAGCGCGTGAGGCAAGTTCACTTCTTTTTTCATCGCACCAATCTCTTTCGAGTGCTTTAGAAAGCAATGTGACAGCTGACTGCGGATCAGCAGAAATTTTTTGATTCATCATCCGGACGGGCGTTAAAAAACAAGATTCGGGCGAAAAATCCCTAAACGCGGCATATCCGCCCCAATCTGAAAGAAGCAAAGGCAGGCCGCATAGCATGGCTTCAGCGGGGGCCATTCCGAAATCCTCGTCATTGTGAGTGCTCAAACTCACAAAAATATCGGACCCATGATAAAGTTCTTTAAGTCTATCAGGTTTCAGGTCCCCCCAATACGTGATCTGAGAGCGCGTTTCAGGCGAAAGGAATTCTGACATAAATCTGAGAACGCGATCCAGGTAGTTACCATACCAGGGCTTATACCCAAGATAAGGCACCCCAAGGTCATCTATGGGCCCCGCTAACCAAAGTCTAGCTCCGGAGTTCACTCGCTGTTGAAAAACAGAAAATACTCGGAGAAGCGAAAGAATATTTTTTTGGTGGCTCAATCGACCTGTATAAAGAAGAATTGGCTGCCCTGACTCGACCGCCAATCTTGACCTTATTTTTTTTCTTAAATCTTTTTCAAAGAAAAACTCTTCTGAAGAAACCGGAAATGGAACTACCGAGGTTCCGCCCTCCTGAGAGTTCATTAAGCAGCAAACTAATTTCTCTTGCCTGGGTGAAGCACAGATAAAGTGGATTTTTTTGCCTCTCAAATGAGGTTCAAGGCTTTTCCATAATTCCGCCCGAAGTATAAAGTCACCAAAAACATGAAATACGAAACTGGGGGACCAAGTTGAATCGATGATCAGCAGCTGGAGAAAATGTATGGGGTGTGGCTCGTGATCAACAAAGATTACAAAGTCAGGACGAAAGTCTTTTAGACGGCGAGACTCTTGATAGATTCGATAAGAGTCCGACTCATCCCCCAAATAATAGGACTTAACTTGGTGTCCGTGGTTCTCGGAAAACGCAAGGTGATAGCTCCGCACCAGATTTCTAGTGATACTTTTACAACTTACCCAATCTGAAGGAACTTTTCTGTAGACGAGAGCAACTTTCATTTTCGGCCCAGTCTATCAGAGATTGCCCATTATTTTAATCCAAGATCCTTGATCATTTGCTTCGCCAAAAACCCGTTCGTGCCAGGAGATGGGTGATGGTCTGGGAGATAAATAGGCCATTTGACGTATAGGGTCAAATCTACCCCGGAGTA
>CAYJBA010000170.1:0-6282 GCA_964367865.1 uncultured Bacteriovoracaceae bacterium
AAAGCTGATTTCGGCGGGGGCTGTAACAGTGATCTGAACCCCTCCCGCGGTCACAGCCGAATTATTTTGAATATCAAAATGAACGAGAACAATCTCACCAGGATTGAGATTTCCGTTCTGAGTGATAATTCCTTGAGTCACAATTGTGGGATCTACTGGATAACCACGCATTTGCATTTCAAAGAGCAAGCCGCGCAATTTAATCGAATCATCCAAGATTTGAACGCCAGGCTCTAACTTACCTGGACCCACGGCGGCCCAACCTGCCCCCAGCCCGGAGGAGCCCAATAAACCTCGGTTTGTAAGCGCTCCGACCAAGGTGTTTTGATCTGCCGAATTCAGTACCGCGGTGCCCACGTCTTGAAGTGCTAAACTAAAATTTCTGAAATTTACTGGCGAAATCCGATCGGGCGAAGCGCCTGGTTGAGGTACATTCTGTAGCGCTTGCATGACTAATTTCGATGCCAGAATTTGCGCCGTCTGAAATCCACCGCCGTGATTAGAGAGTATTCCTTCGTAAACGTCCCATAACGCTCCTGTCATCAAGATTCCGGCGTTGTGAATTTCTTCTTGGGCGCGGTAATTTACAAACGCCCCTCTCACTTTACCTGGACCGCTAAAACTGTCTGGATACGGCCATCCCATCCCATCGGGATATATATAACTAATCGTATTATTGGCCGCAGAAAAGGGATTCGTATTAAAGTTACTGCAGTTTGGAAATGTCGAATCATACTGAGGACAGCGATGGGCCCCTCGAATGTATTTTCTTTGTGGAAGAAATGTACCCAGCGCCCACCGACTAAAAACTCGAGCATCGATCCCGTCGGTAACCATGGGTGCTGTATAGATCAGCGCCATAAAATCTGAGATTGCCTCGTTGAGTGCGCCGCCCTCATCATACTCGTAGGTTCCCAAGCTCACTTGCGGGTTCGGATTATAGGTGTTCTCGGTTGTCGCGTGTTGAAGCTCATGCACAGTAACGGCGGCGTCATCGCTGTACGATGCGCCGGGGGTCGCAGCCGAATCAAAAAGACAAACGTACTCGACCACATCCAGCGGAGAGGTTCCGGACCTGGCGTAATAGGAGTTATCGCCCCACGCGCAATGGGTGACGATCTCCACGGATTTTTTTGGCTCAAGAACTAATGAAGCGTCGAGCATTTTTCGATATTGATCACCAAAAAAATAAGCCATTGCTTCTTGAAAATGCGGATCACTGTGACGGTAGATAAATGTATTACCTGGATCAAAGGCCCCGAACTCCTCTCCGCTGCAATATCCATTTCTAGCTGTGACGTACTTGCCTTCTAAAACCCCTTTTCCAGATAAATTTTCTAACTCTACCTGGGTAGTAAAGTCATCCAGATGAAGAGACGACGGAGACAAATTGGGATTTCCAGAATATCCGATAGGATCAGGAAAAAAAACGGTGGCGGTGCCACGCGTGGGCAGATTTTGTGGAAGTCCAAGCGACACGCAACTCGTTACTGGCTTCTGTCCAGGCGCGTCCGTCAAACTCCCTTTTTTATCGTTTAAACAAGATGAAAATACAAAAGTAGATAACGCAAATAAAGCGATTTGAACCCCAATAGGTTTATATAAAAAATCCACCATGGCTCACTCCATTGTAACGAGCGACCTATGAAAATGGAGTAAGCAAAAAAATCAGCGGGCAAATATTGCATGGGACCGGCAGACCGTCAAATTAAACCCGTATTGTAAAGCGACTCTTTGATTTCCTGATCCGTAACATCCGAATCCAGCAAGGGTTTTCCGCGACCGCGCAACAGTACAAATTTAGGCCGGCCACCGCTTACTTTCTTATCTCGCTTCATCCAAGCGATGAGTTTCATCTTGCTTAGCCGGCGCGGAAGAGAAGGGACTCTCATATGAGATATACCGTCCCTCATAGCCTCGGCATCGGCTCTCGCTAAATGCCCTCGGATCACTGACAGCTCAATCGCAGCGTGCAAACCAAGATAGACTGCCTCTCCATGCCGGTATCTTCGAAACTTCGTTACGGATTCTATTGCGTGAGCAAAGGTATGGCCGAGATTGAGAACTTCACGCAGTCCTAAAACTTCTCGCTCATCTTTCTCTACAATCAATATTTTGGTTTTAAGACATTGATAAACTTGCTTTTCTAAATCCCGTGTAAGAGGCGCTGGCCTTGACCTCAATAAGCCGTATTTCATTACCTCGCCCAGTCCCGATTGTATTTCTCTCGCGGGAAGTGACTTTAATAGACTTACATCACATACAACCAGTGAAGGTTGGTTAAATAGTCCAACCAGATTTTTTCCACCCTTGAGATTAATCCCAGTTTTTCCGCCTACAGCGCTGTCCACCTGCGCAAGGAGCGTTGTGGGAATATTGACCCAACTTATACCACGTAAATAGGTCCCAGCGACAAACCCAGTCACATCACCGATCACGCCTCCGCCCAGAGCAATGAGAACTGATTTTCTATCCATCCCAAATTGCAAGAGCTCCTCGTAAATGGATCCTACGCTTGACCAGGTTTTTAACGCCTCTGTAGAGGTTTTAAACAAAAGGTGCACTGAAAATCCATGTCTCCTAAGATCTCGAGCCAGAGTCTGTGCAGGACCGCGCAATACGCGGTCAGAAACTAGAGTCACACTTCGCTGTTTTGCGGGGCCAAGCCACTGAGGAAGTTTTTTTAATATTCCCGTTCCGATCTTAATGGGGTGTGTATTTTTGCCTAAACGGACTTTAAGTGTTTTCATCGAAGGCCTCGCGCGATCTCAGATGCAACATGAGTCGCTCTCCGACGCCATGTGGATACTTTAAAATCCGCTATTTCGTACCCTGGTTTTCTCGTTTCAAATAGTGTACGTAATTTCTGAAACGTCACCGGAGTGGCTATCAAAGGTCTTAAAGCCTTTTTGCGCAAGATTCGACCTCGTAATGTGGCAAGTGGCGCGACTAGAAAAATAATTCTACCCGTGGATCGAATTATTTTTTGATTTTTTTTCCTAAGCAACGCCCCTCCCCCCAGTGAGATCACCGCTCCTTTTTTTTTAGAAAGATCTCGAATCGCTTTAGATTCTAATGCGCGGAATTTTTTCTCGCCTCCTTTTTTAAATATTTTGGATACCGACATGTTCATATGGCGAGCGACTTCTCTATCAGAATCAAAATAGGCCTGGCCTAGCTTTTGGGCTAGCAATGGGCCCACGGTCGACTTTCCAACCCCCATAAAGCCTACAAGATAAATATTAGTTCGATTTTGTTTTGCAATTCCAGCGCGTAACACGTTCTAACAACTCACCCCATGAGTCGCCTCCAAATTTTTCTAATACTGCTTCGACAATGACAAGAGCCGCTAGGGATTCTCCAATCACTGCCGCTGAGGGCACTGCAGTGATATCCGAGCGCTCAAAATGCGCTTTCGAAGATACGCCATCTTTTAGATTTACCGAAGTAAGTGGTTTAGCCAGGGTCGAGAGAGGCTTCATTGCCGCTCGAATGCAAAGCCACTCTCCTGTGCTCATTCCACCTTCGATCCCTCCCGAGCGGTTGCTCTTGCGCAAGACCTGTCCAGACCGATTTCCAACCACAAATTCGTCGTGAACTTCGGAGCCCAGAAGTCCGGCTAATTGAAATCCGTTTCCAATCTCAACGCCTTTGATCGCGTTTAAGGAAATAAACGCTTGAGCCAACTTGCCGTCTAACCGACGATCCCATTGAACGTAACTGCCAAGGCCCACCGGAAGCCCGGATACGTAAACCTCAAAGACACCGCCCAAAGTATTGCCTTCGCTTTTGGCGCGCTCAATTTCGGCGATCATGACCTTTTCAATTGTCGCATCCAAACACCGCACAGGAGATCTATCAACACAGGCATTGATCTCAACCAGAGGCTTAGAGCACTCGGATAGATCCCGTGCTTTTCCAATTTGCACAACGCGACTGGCGCACTCAATACCTATTTCCCTCAAAAAGATACGGGCAATCGTCCCCACTGCTACACGAGCGGCAGTTTCGCGCGCACTAGCGCGTTCCAAAACATTTCGCATATCTTCGTGACCGTACTTGAGGGCACCCACATAATCGGCGTGACCCGGTCGCGGAATCGAAACGACCCTCTCTGGCGATTGTGTGGTTGGCTCAACAGACATAATTTCTGACCAATTGTCCCAGTCACGGTTTCGGATGCTCAGAGTAACTGGACTTCCTAACGTAAGCCCATGCCGCACTCCTGAGAGAATCTCTACAGAATCCGTTTCAATTTTTTGTCGTTCTCCCCTTCCAAACCCCAACTTTCTACGAGCCATCTCGCACTCGATCGTCTTTAGATCTATGGCAAGGCCAGCAGGAATCCCCTCGATAACCGCTGTCAGAGCCTTTCCGTGCGACTCACCCGAAGTTAAAAATCGAATACTCATTTAAACCTTCTTCGTAGTTTTCTCTTCAGTTCAAAATACTGTTTTTCTCGATTATCAAGCCGGTCAAACCAAATCTCCCAAGTCTTAAGAGCTTGCCAGATGAGCATGTCTAAACCGCCCGCTGTCTTCATTTTCAACCGACGCGCGTCCTTCAAAAATGGGGTCCACTCAGGACGGTAGACCACATCGAACGCGAAGGCTCCGCTGAGTTCTCCATTGAGCTTAGAAATTGGACTCTCTTTCGAAAAGCCCAAGCCGCCTAAAGAAGTAGCCTGAACATAAATATCAGCCCGAGGAATTTCTCCGATACTCAAATAAAATCGCGATTTCGGAAACAGCCTAGAAAATTCCTTGATCAGGACTCGTGCACGAGTGCGGCTGCGGTTTACGATTCCCACTTCTTTGATTTGAGAGCGGCCTAGATAGTAGGCAACTGCTCGGGCTGCTCCTCCCGCACCGAAAATAATAGCCGTTTTCCCTTTAGACTGAATCTGATGCCCGGCAAATGTTTGTTCAATCCCAAAAACATCAGTATTAAACCCCTTAAGCTCAGAGCCACGTCTCCGAATGACGTTTGCAGCTCCAATTCTACAAACTTCTGGAGATAATCGATCCAACGCCTTCAAGACGTTTTGCTTATGCGGAATTGTAACATTGCAGCCCACAAAAGATTTTTCTCTCATTTGAGCAATCGCGTACCGCAATTTGCGAGGAGTAAAATCCATTCGTTCATAAGTGAGCGGAATTTTATTTTTACGCGAAAGGTATTCAAAAATTAAGGGAGAGATTGATTGTCGTGTAGGAAACCCGACAACACCGGCCCATTTTTTTGAAACGCTGCTCTTATCCACAAATTCCTCTCTCTAACTCACCAAAAAAGGCGGGATAAGAAACAGAAACACATTCAGAATCTTTAACCGTAGTCTCTCCGACCGCGCGTAAGGCGGCAACTGCGCAAGCCATCGCTATCCGATGATCGCCGCCTGACTCCAGAGTCGCACCTTGAAGTTTTTCGACGCCATCGATTACAAATCCATCGGAAAAGGTATTGATCTTGGCGCCCATTGCACGCAGGTTGCGCGCAATCATTTCAATACGATCTGACTCTTTAACTCTAAGTTCAGAGGCCCCTTTTACCGATGTCACTCCCCGCGCGGTAGCGGCGACCACTGCGAGAAGGGGGAGCTCGTCAATCAAAGATGCGACTTCGACCTCGTCGATCTCAATTCCAGATAACAGCTGCTCGCCTCGCACGCGAATATCTCCTCGGGGCTCTGGATCTTCTGAGCGAAGAGTAAAAGTAATATCGGCGCCCATTCGCTTGAGCGCTCGAACAAAACCCAAGCGAGTTTCATTTAAACAAACATCTTCTAAATAAACATCAGAACCTAAAATCATTGCGCCAGCGGCAAGAAAAAAAGCGGCAGAAGAGGGGTCACCAGGAACGGACAAACTAAACGCCCCAGACCTCTGTCCACATTTCATCGATAGCCGCTTTTCATCAGAATCTAAACGAACCCCAGTTCGTTGAAGCATTCTTTCTGTATGATCTCGGCTGGATATTTTTCCGGTCAATTCCAAACTGCCTTCGGCAAAAAGACCCGCGAGCAATATTGCACTTTTTACCTGAGCGCTCGCCACCGGAAGCTCATACGAAATTCCCTGCAACTGGGCCCCGCGAATTACAACCGGCGACGTATTTTGATCCGTGAGATCAATTGTGGCGCCCATCTGGTTCAAGGGCAAAGCGACTCTCGCCATCGGCCTTGCATTTAATGAGGCGTCCCCCACTAACTTTACATTTAAATTCGAACCGGCCAAAACTCCCATCATTAGGCGTAGTGTGGTACCAGAATTGCCACAGTCTAAA
>CAYJBA010000171.1:0-6264 GCA_964367865.1 uncultured Bacteriovoracaceae bacterium
ACCGCCTTTTTTGTCATGCTCGAAAATTGCCTTGTTGGTAAATTGATCTATAATAATATTACTCAGGCTTTGTCTCAGAAATATCAATCGCTCGGATGCCTGAGTTCTGAGGCAAAAAGCGCTGCTGTTTGCGAGTTTATCGGAAGTATTGCGGTACCCCCCACGGGTCTCCTTTCGGTACTGAAATACGGGCCCAAGGCGCTAAAGTTATTTCCGGGTATAGAAAAGGCTGCTACGAAGTTAGAAGCGGACCTAGGAAAAGGTGCAAAAAATCTTAAAATTTCGGATAGTGTCGCGCCTGCCCCTTTGTCGCAATCTCTTCGGTTAGACAACAGTTTGCAACTTTCGCCAGGAAATATGATTCCGGTTCCACGCGGACCGAAAGGGCCTGGCTCCGTTGGAACGGTAACTAAGATCGAGGGCGATGTAGCGACTGTGGAGTTTCGCAATGGGCCAGGGCAAATTGAGACCCTTCAATTTTCTAAAGACGAGTTAAATAATTATGTCTCGAGAAAAACGCCTGCTTCAATCAAAAGTCAAACTCAGCCACTGCCCAAAATTGTAGAAGACAAGGGTATAGCGCCAAAATTCGAAATCCCGCTCTCAAATGGCGCTCAGATTAAAGTAGGCGAATTTTTTAAGGATCCCTCGGGTTATGTATTCACTATCGCAGAAGTTGAGGTCAATGGGTCACGATCGAGGCAATTGTATTATCTTTCGAACTCACAAGGCGTATTTAGAAATCTACCCGCACGCAATAAAGTAGTCGGAATGCCAGGTTTTGACAAAGCAGGAGGCGAGGATCTCCTCACTGCGAGCCCAGAAATGCAGGCTTTTTTATTAAAGCAGTTAAAAGAAACAAAGGGAAAAACTCTTCCAACCGTTGGCATCGACGATTTAGGCGGAATTGTTCGAAAAAACCAAAGCCCAGCTGACCTTGTAGCCTATAAAAATTCCCCTGATTATATTGATGAGCGGACTGTCAAAATCAATCATATCGTTGATAGCGGTAATAGAGATTTATCTGACGGAGTGGGCCGATCGTTCTCAAGACCGGAAAATGTAATAGTCTCAGATCCCAAATTAAATCCTAATTATAAAAATCCTGTAATGACCTACGAGGCCGAATTGCCCCTTCATGGATCTGTCAAAGCCTACGTCTACCCATCAAAGGATGGGAGCCTTCAATATACTCTATATCGAGACTCACAAAATCGTGTGTGGGTTGGAGATGTGGGACACGCTAACTCCCCGCTCACGCAGCAAGGTGTTAGAAGCCGTGCTGTTAACGCAGATGAGCTGACCATTCCACTCTATGAGTACCCTAGGCAAATTCCTGAAGGATTCGCAGGTAAAGTTAATTCTGCAAATCCTAAATATTCGGATACTTTTGAATATATTAGCAGAATCCCACTGATTAAAGATTGGTATAAAGAAATGGGAGTTCAAATTCCAAAATAATGGATTCGCAGAAGCAAAAACTCCTTGAAAAATTATTTGAAGACTTTAGCCACGAAAATACCGAATTAGATTCGGGACTCTATTTTCTTTCAAAATCCGTTGACTCCTTAGAGCAACTAAAAACATTATCTTTTGAATGTTCATCGGGCCAAGCTCTAGAATTGTTAAAAAAAGCAGAAGAATTTATTTCGATGGCCGAGGTTAAATTTAAAAAAGAGCGCTTTGCAGCAGGGAGCCAATGGACAGCCAGGTACCAGTCCCTGATTTTAAAGCTAAAGAAAGAACTGTCAAAATAGACTTTGGGGCAGGACTTTCTCGATTCTCCACCTTTTTCCCTACATTTAACCCTGATCTGATGGCATAAATACTTCAATGCCGCCTTTTTCTACCGAAATGCAACGCGATCTCAGGGATTTAGCCCGAAAGTTTGCCAAAAAAGAAATTCAGCCAGTCATCGAAAAAGATGAACACGACGAAACTTTTCGTCCCGAAATGATCCGCAAAATGGGCGAGCTGGGACTCACGGGAGTCCCTACTCCCACGGCTTATCAAGGTGCTGGGTTAGGAGCTCTCGAGTTTGCGGCAGTCATCGAAGAAATCGCGGCCATCAGTACGAGTTACGCCGTGAGTATCGCTGTCAGTGCGCTTCCTCAAGTCATTTTGGCCAAGTTCGGAACCGAAGAACAAAAGCAGAAATATATTCCAGACCTAGCGCAGGGAAAAGCAGTCGGCGCATTTAGCTTGTCTGAACCCGAAGCCGGATCTGATGCGGGGTCACTTCTGACCACCGCAAAAAAAGAAGGTGCGCACTATGTTCTTATGGGCACAAAACAATGGGCTACTCAGGGAGACTCCGCTCAAACCCTGATTGTAATGGCCAGGACTGGTGGTCCTGGTCCTAAGGGGATTTCTAGCTTTATTCTCGAAAAAGGAATGCCCGGCCTGAAAATGGGCAAACGCGAAAAGAAAATCGGAATGCATGTTTCGCATACGATGGAACTCGTATTAGATGGTGTTCAAATTCCAGCCAGTAACCGGATCGGCCAGGACGGGGATGGATTTAAAATCGCCTTGGCGGCGCTGGATAGCGGACGAATCAATATCGGAGCATGTGCGCTTGGCGTTGCTCGCTCAGCTCTAGAAATCGCGACCCACCACGCCTGCCAGAGAAAACAATTTGGAAAAGCGATTGCCGACTTTCAGGGCGTATCTTTTATGCTGGCTGACATGGCCACTGAGCTTGAAGCGGCAAAGCTATTGGTTGAACAGGCTGCCTACCTAAAAGACCACGGGCGCGATTTTACAACCCAGGCAGCGATGGCGAAACTCTTTGCCACTGACATGGCGATGAAGGTTACGACCGATGCGATACAGATTCTTGGAGGCTCAGGAACAACTCAGGAGTTTCCATTGGAGCGATTTATGAGAGAGGCTAAAATTTTACAAATTGTCGAAGGTACGAATCAAATTCAAAGATTAGTGATTGGTCGCGCACTAGCGGCCCAAAAAGAAATGTGAGTCCTAACTACTATGTCAGTAACCGCATCAAAACTGGGAAGCTCCCCGATCGCAATGGACTGGACCAATTTAGGGTTAACTCCCTCTCATGCAATGGACTTAGATTCGGTTACCTTAGCCTGGACCAAGCTCAAAGCGAGATTTACAAGTGGCGAGATTGGCTTTTACGAAGCGCCCATTAAAAACGAACTCTCCCAGGCTAATGAATCAGGAAAGCTAGCCCAGGGGCTGCTTGAAAAAAAGATGTTTACTGATTGTCTCGTTCTTGGAATTGGTGGAAGTTCGCTCGGGCCATTGAGCGTTCTTCAGGCACTACCAGAAAAAAGAAAAAATAATATTCGATTTCATATTATGGAAAATCCAGATCCAATCGATTGGAGATCAACCCTTGCGGAGCTGGATCCAGAAACCACGCTAATATGCCCCGTGACCAAGTCTGGAACCACTTTTGAAACGATGGCTCAATTATTATTAGCGCTCGAATGGACTGGGCGAAGTCGATTTAAGTCCCATATCGTGGCCATTACCGACCCGACCCAAGGGGATCTCAGAGCATTCGCGACTCGAGAGGGAATCTCGACTTTGGCTATTGCTCCATCGATCGGCGGCCGGTTTAGCATATTTTCGCCTGTTGGCTTATTTTTCATCGCTCTCTCTGGCCTTTCTGTTTCTGATTTTGTATTGGGCGCAAAGCAGGTTCACGATTATGTCGAAAAGACGCCCCATGAAAAAAATCCTCTTTTTATTTTAGGGCATGAGCTTTTACGCACCTCAAAAGAGCGACCTATCCACGTTTGCATGCCCTACTCGACTAGACTGAAACCGATCGGACCCTGGTTCGTTCAGCTTTGGGGCGAAAGCCTGGGTAAAAACGGTAAAGGATTTACTCCTATTGCTGCCTCAGGCGCTACGGATCAACACAGTATTCTTCAACTATTGAGGGATGGCCCCGATGACAAGGTTACGGTTTTTATGACCGTAGATTCGGTCGATGACGTTGTGAAAATTCCAAAAGCACCCCTGGCCTCAGACCCTAAAAACCGAGAAACCTATCCCGCGTTTCAAATTTTAGAAGGCCATACGCTGCAAGAATTGCTGAGTGTGGAGCAAATGGCGACCTCCCGAGTACTCACTAAAAATAAAAGGCCAAATCTGACATTTAAGATCGACCGTTTGGACGAAAGGTCAATGGGGGCCCTGTATTTTGCGCTTTGCGTACTCACTTCATTTACGGGGACGCTTTGGGATATTAATCCTTTTGATCAACCTGGCGTAGAAGAGGGCAAAGTCTACATTCGTGAAGCACTCAGTCGAAACCATGACGAGTCCCTGGCAAAGTCTGACTTGGACGATGATAATTCGCCTGTGGGTCGATTGAGGCGGGATCGCACTTGACGCTGTCGGGTAGAACATTTTAGGCTGAGAGTAATGATTTTCTCCGAAGACCAGCAACTCGAATTACCAGAAGACGAAGATGGCGGCAAAGGCAACGACGATAACGATGCTGGAAGCATGAGCAGTATCACCGAAAAGACCACTGTTCTGAGAGAAGATCAGACGACGCTCAATAAGGAAATTCAAAAAGCTAAAGAGCAAGAAGCCTGTCTCATTATCATTCGAGGCTCTCCTCAGGGACATCGTTTTTTCCTTACTCAAGACGAAATGACCATTGGTCGTGATCCCGCAGCTGACATCAGCGTCTCGGATCACGGGATTTCTAGAAAACACGCGAAGATCAGAAAAGTAGATGGAAAAGTATTTATTCAGGATCTAGGCACTACAAACGGAACCAAAGTCAACGATCGTAAACTCCCCAAGGGCGACGAAGTGGCTCTTTCAAAGGAGGATATGATTAAAGTCGGAAATTCTATTTTTAAGTTTCTGCCGGCAGGCGAGCTTGAAATTCTTTTCTATGGAAATTTAGATTTAGCTGCACATACCGACCCACTCACCCGTGTTTACAATAAAGGCTATTTGACTGAAGCGCTTGAAGCTGAGTTTAAACGTGCCAAGGCTCTCCACCAGGATTTCGCCATCCTTTTTTTAGACATCGATTATTTTAAAAAAGTAAACGATACCTACGGCCACGATGCTGGGGATTACGTTCTTAAAGAGTTTACCGCGCTCATACGCGCAGGATTTTTAAAACCTAAAGATGTTTTTGCCCGCTATGGGGGCGAGGAGTTCGTAGTTCTGCTCTCTAATACCGGCGGGACAGCCGCCGCTGAAATTGGAGAAAAAATCCGGGCGGCGATCGAATCCCATGCTTTTGTCTACGAAGGTAAGCGGATTCCTATTACAAGCAGCCTGGGAGTCGCTGAACTTAGGCCCGGAATCGAATCGGCCCAGACCTTGCTCAAGAATTCTGATAAAGCGCTTTATCAGGCTAAGCAAACCGGGCGAAATAAAGTAGTGGTTGCGGGGTAACCCCTCCCCTCTTGCCATCCGACAGCAAAAATGTTCAATTGCCCGCGATGCTCAGCCCTAAACGAGTTCAAATTTTAACGCCTAGCGTTGCGGAAAAAATCGCGGCTGGCGAGGTCGTCGAAAGGCCCGCAAGCGTCGTTAAAGAACTCATCGAAAATGCGCTCGATGCAGGCGCGACTGAAATCCAAGTCCTTCTTGAAAACGGTGGCAAATCCCTCATCGAAGTCACCGACAACGGCTCCGGGATGTCGCCCGAAGATCTTGAGCTTTCAATCGAGAGACATGCAACGAGCAAAATTTCTTCGCTGAGTGATTTAGAAAATATTTGCTCACTTGGGTTTAGGGGTGAAGCCCTACCCAGTATCCGCGCTGTGGCGGAGACGAGCATTATTACTCGGGTCGCTGACGCCCATTCGGCTTTTGAACTCCCAGCAGATCTTAAAAAATCAAACCCGATTACTTTCGGCCGATTTATCGACTCTCCTCACGGAACCCGAATTCAAGCTCAGGGCTTGTTTTCGCAAGTCCCCGCACGACTTAAATTTCTTAAGTCGCAAGGAGCTGAAGTCTCTCAAGTTCGGGATTGGATCGAAAGGCTTGCTCTGGCTTATCCTAAAACCGGATTTAGGCTCATTAGCGATGATCGGATGATATTAAATCTCAGGCCTCAAGACGAAGTCGAACGTGTAAAAACGATACTCGCTGAAGGGGATAATTATCCCGGCATCAGCTCTTCAATCGAATTGGCCTTTCGGGGCGTGGATTATCCCGGAAAACTTTCGATCCGCGCGCACTGGGTTCAAGGCCTAAGCCTCCCCCATACGAGAAAACTTTTTCAAGTCGTCAAGTCTCGGCTCG
>CAYJBA010000172.1:0-6263 GCA_964367865.1 uncultured Bacteriovoracaceae bacterium
ATGTTTTTTCTTCGATATAAGCTATGAGCCGCGTTTTGATCATTAATGAGACAGTCTTAAATGGTTTTAGTAGCGAGCCAAAATATGGACGAAAACTTTGGGGACTTCTTTGTCTGGAGCTGTGGCAGCAGGAGTTTCATGACAAACAAGCGGATTATCGGCGCTTGATAACAAAGACCGAAAGCCCGGCAGATTTAGAATTAAGGAGAGTTTAAATATGAAAGTACTGATTACAGGTGGCGCAGGTTTCGTAGGATCTCATATCGCAGATAGGCTTTTAGCCCGGGGCGATGAAGTGTTGGTCATTGATAATTATGCGACGGGAAGGCGAGATAATCTCAAGTCTCATCCAAAATTAAAGATCATCGAAGGAACCATCGCGGATACGAGCTTGGTGCAGTCCACTCATAATGATTTTAAGCCAGAGCTTGTGATTCATGCCGCTGCTTCGTACAAAGATCCCGAAAACTGGGTTGAAGATACGAAGACCAACGTCTTGGGCACGGCGAACGTCGTTCAAGCCGCAAAAAAATGCGGCACCAAACGCGTAATCTATTTTCAAACCGCGCTTTGCTATGGCTTAAAGCCTCTTGAGCAACCGATTACTCTCAATCACCCCATCTTGCCTGATGGTTCAAGCTACGCCATTAGCAAGACAAGCGGAGAGCAGTATATCCGCCTGAGCGGGATAGACTTTATTTCATTTAGACTTGCCAATGCCTACGGTCCTCGCAACATCAGCGGACCGTTGCCGACTTTTTATCAGCGATTGACGAACAAGCAGTCCTGCTTTTGCATGGATACACGTCGTGACTTTATTTACATTCAAGACCTTGTTGATTGTGTGATGAAGGCTGTGGACGGCAGAGGTAAAACTGGCGCTTATCATATTTCGTCGGGAAGCGATTATTCGATCAAGGAACTTTTCGATGCCACGGTTAAAGCGATGGGCATACAAGCGGATGCACCCGTGAAACCGCGCAATCCTGATGACACCTATACGATCTTGCTCGATCCTTCACAGACCAATAAGGAATTTGGCTGGAAAACGACGACTCCCCTTGAAGTCGGCGTCAAGGCCGCGATCGATTATTATAAAGAGTACGGAATCACCCAGACCTTCACACATCTTAAATTAGAGGATCATAAGAAATAAATGATGAGCGATTT
Organism: uncultured Bacteriovoracaceae bacterium; assembly: GCA_964367865.1. Classification (GTDB taxonomy): domain Bacteria; phylum Bdellovibrionota; class UBA1018; order UBA1018; family UBA1018; genus CAYJBA01. Next base: position 1,171 of record CAYJBA010000172.1, read on the forward strand.
CAAAGGTCAGACTGTTCTCGTTGTTGGTGGAGCAGGGTTTGTTGGGAGTGCCTTAGTCAGGCTTCTCCTGAAACAAGACCCCAAGCGAATCACAGTTGTAGATAACCTCTTGTCTGCCGAAAAGGCCAATATCCCACTGGATTCGAAGATGGAATTTGTCCACGGGTCAATAACCAATGACAAAATACTGGCATCGTTAAAAGACGAGTACGATTACGCGTTTCACCTAGCCACGTTTCATGGAAATCAAAACTCCATGTTTGACCCCATGGCCGATCACGAGAACAATACGCTTACGACTCTTAAGCTTTATGAGCGCCTTAAGGATTTCAAGAAGCTAAAAAAAGTCATCTATTCATCTGCTGGTTGTACGGTCGCTGAAAAGACGTTTGATAAGGCGCATGCCACGTCAGAAGACGCTCCCGTATCGACATCACTTGATAGCCCGTACCAGATGTCGAAGATCTTTGGTGAGTATTACTCCAATTATTATTTCAGGAGACATCAGTTGCCGGTCGTCAAAGCTCGCTTTCAAAACGTCTATGGGCCGGGAGAAATCTTAGGAGCAGGGGAGTGGCGCGGAACCGATGCCACAGTCTGGCGCAATGTAGCACCTACGTTTGTTTACCGCGCGATGAAAAAGATGCCGCTCACCGTTGAAAATGGTGGTATCGCCACGCGTGATTTTATCTATGTGGATGACATTGCACGTGGACTCATGGCCTGCGCGCTCAAGGCGAAAACCGGTGAAACCTATAACATCGCAAGTGGTGTTGAGACTTCGATATTAGATCTTGCGAACTTTATCAACGAGCTTACTGGAAATCCGACCCCGACAGATTTTAGGCCACCACGTGATTGGGATAGATCTGGAAAGCGGTTTGGATGTACCGATAAAGCCAAGCGCGACCTGGGGTTTGAGGTTACAATTACCCTACGCGATGGTCTTCAGAAGCAGATCGATTGGACCATAGAAAATATGGGTTTAATTGAGAAGTGTATTGAGAAGCATAAGGGGAGAATGGCCTAATTCTCATGCCGCTGCTTAAATCGGTTTTTTTATGCACAAATTGAATGTTATAATTCTTGTATTTCGACTTGGCAAAAATGCTGAGACCATTAACGACCATATTGATGCGTTCAATAAGTTCTCGAATCATAATATATTTGTTTTGGATTTGAGGACGCACAGATGGGGACTTACGGGAAGTAAGCTGGATATCAATAGATTCGATGTTGTTATCCTTCATTATACTATTTTTGTCCTCGGCACCTGGCATCTTCATGCTCGCGCCAAGCATAAAATCGCAAATTTTAAGGGGATGAAAGTTCAGTTTATTCAAGATGAATATCGAAGAGTTGATGAAATAAAGAGGGAAATGAAAAGGTTAGGAATTCATCTACTTTTTACGTGTGTTCCGGACCATGAGGTGGAAAAGGTTTATCCACGTAATGAATTGCCCGGATTAAGAAAAGTGAGTAATTGGACCGGTTTTGTGCCTGAGAACCTTTTAAATAAAAATACAAAAAAAATTGAAGATAGAGAGATTGATGTAGGGTATCGCGCAAGAAAAGTACCGCTTTGGTTGGGTAGGTTGGGGGTAGAGAAGTGGGAGATAGCGGACAAGTTCTTGGCAGCCACTCAAAAAGAAAGAATAGTGTGTGATCTTTCCTATGATGAAGAAAGACGAATCTATGGTGAGGATTGGGTTCGTTTTTTAACTAATTGTAAGACCACATTAGGAGTGGAAAGTGGTGCCAGCGTCTTTGATTTTACAGGTACATTTCAGAAGAAGACCGACGCCTATTTAAAAATTCATCCTAATGCCGCCTATGAAGAAGTGGAGAAGTTATTTTTTCCGGGTGAAGATGGAAAAGTGTACTTGAATCAAATTTCACCGCGGTGTTTTGAAGCGGCCTGCTTAAAAACAGTAATGATACTTTATGAAGGCGATTACTCGGGCGTATTAAAGCCTTGGCGCCATTATATTCCGCTAAAAAAGGATTTTAGCAATATAAGCGAAGTTGTTTCTATTATTAAGGACCGTAAAAAACTTCAGGAAATTGCAGATCGAGCCTATGAAGAGATCGCACTAAATAGTAAGTTTACATATAAGGAATTTATAAAAAAAGTAGATGAGCATATTTCTACCGAATTCGAAGCAAGGAAATTCAATTTATCTAAAGTGCATTATGGCGTGAGTCAGTTTATTGATGCGCTCAGACCGACCGCGTGGCAAATGGTTAAGAATAAATATCTCGGTCCAGTGCTGGATTTTGCCGTGTTTCATACAAAGAAAATTTTTAAAAGCATTGCGACTAAAGTGTCGTCTGGTAGAGCCAATCAGTGGAAAGCGCGCTTAGAGTTGTGGCGTTAAATAACAGAAAAGGGTGAATCATGACGCATTCAGAAGCGGCAAAAGTGAGCAGCCAGAACAAAAAATTTTGGGATGAGCCATGTGGTCAAAACCTAATGAATCAGCTCGGGCTGAAAGAAGGTTCTCCAGATGCGCTTTTCGAGTTTGATAAAAATTATTTCAAAATTTATCCTTATTTGTTGAAGCAGATTCCCGTAGCCCAAATGAAAGGAAAGAAGGTTCTCGAAATTGGCCTGGGTTATGGAACCTTAAGTCAGGCTATCATGAAAAATTGTGCCGAATATACCGGGCTTGATATTGCAGATAGTCCGGTACGCATAGTTAATGATCGTATTCGGCTGACCGGAAGCAATGGAAAGGTATTTGTTGGAAGTATATTGGAGGCGCCTTTTTCAGATGCTAGTTTCGACGTTATTGTTTCAGTCGGTTGTTTACACCATACGGGCGATCTAAAGAAATCGATTGAGGAAGTGGCTCGGGTCTTGAAGCCGGGCGGTAAATTTTTTGGTATGGTTTATAATCAATTTTCATTTCGGCAATGGTCGAGGTGGCCTCGAGAGACGTTCTCGGTATTTCTTTCTGAATCGGGAATAGTGTCTACCTGGAAGTGGGCTCAGCCAACGACTGAAGTTCAGCGAGCAGCCTATGATGCATCTAGCGCCGGGCAGCCGGCACCATTTACAGAATTTTCTTCAAAAAAGAAGCTTCGTGAGATTTTCAAAGATTTTTCAAACCTGAAAATGACAGCTGAAAATATGGATGGTCTGAGTGTTAGGGGTAGGGGTATTATTCCTAGAAGAATGTTAATTAATTCTCCAATATCGCGAATTGGCGGTTTGGATATATATATTCAAGCGGTGAAGTGAGACAGTTTTCCATTTGGAAACCTATTTTGGTAAACACTGATTTCGCAATGGCCTAAACTGAAAGTTGACTGTTAAGTTGGAGATTTATTTCTAAAGAATTATAAGCTACTGAATTTAATAATGTTTTATCCTAAAATCAGATCGTGTTAGTGGGCGCTTATGCCCCCTCTGTGGTAAAATTAATCATGGGTCTAAGTGATTTTAGAATCAGTATGATCCTGATTCTCATCATTACGGGACTCGGCTGTATTGATGAAAATCAGACCAACTCTAGATTCCAATTAACCTTTCCAGCACCACTTGGGGCGTGGGTGCCACGACCTGAAGTGGGTATTACTGCCGCGAAGACTGCTCCAGCTTTTGTATCAGTAGCTGGTGAGATCACGCCTTTATATTCTGTTGCAGATCCAAACAGTATCCTTTCAATGGTGGGTTATCAGTTTAAAAATAATACGATTACAGCAATTGCTTCAGATGGTTCGAGTCTGTGGCAGACTGCAGTTTCATCTGGATCACTATTTAGCTTTGGTGATTTTGATAATGATGGATTTGTAGATTTAGGCTTGGTGCATTACGCCCCATTTAATCAGAGTTGCTCAGGTCTTCCGATGACGTCCACCTCGATGGATTTTCTAACCGGGAAATCAGGTTTGCTCACCTCTCAGATCGTTCCTCCGGTAGATGATCTTTGTTGGAATTTTAATGGCAGCCCAGCGGCGACCCATCAATTGACTGGTCTTAGCATTTTGCGATCTACATCTGAGGGTCCGGTGTCCCTAGTTAAATACTACGCTCAACAAGGCACTATTCTAACTTCACAGGCAGGTGGCGTATTAACAGGAGGTAATTGGATTTTTCCATCGATTGCTGCGTTCGACTCCACTTACCTTGGGGTCGCGTTGCCGAATGCCTATGGAACCGGTCATAGTTTTATTCAGAATTCCCATTCCGCAAATGGTTTACAAATAGGAAACAGGTTGGTTTTTTTCACGTCTGGAAGAGTAGTCCAATATGACTTAAGTGGCGCTATGCCTCAATTAGTAGCTGACCATCCATTTTTGTCGGGTGATCGAACAGATTTGGCCGGTCGAAATTATGGTACGGTTTCGCTTGACCCCATTACGGGGGACGATCTCTGGTTAGTGACGGGCACACCTGGGCAGTCTCTTTATTGCGATATTTTATCCGGCAGTATGGCCTATGACCCCTGGGGTGGGATCGAACGTCATATTACCCACTATAAGATCAGTACAAATGGTCTAGAGGACCAATTTGTTTCGTATGCTCATGACGGCGGAGACGCCTATCAGTACGAGTGGCGATTGGTTTACCCCGCAAATACACTTCTTCAAGTGGTGGGAGAAGAAAGTTCTCGGTTGGTGTGGAATACCTACCAAGGGGGGCGTTGGACGGCTAGAATTTCAGCACCAGGTTCTCTAAAAATTGATTTTACTCAGGTGGATCTGTTTGTTTGGGATGTTCGCGACCTAGATGGAAATGGAACTCCTGAGATCATAGCTTCGCCGGCGAGCCAATATTTTCCCGAATGGAGGACTGTAATTTATCGCTGGATCGACGGCTCACTTTCGCCAGTTCAATCATTTGCAGGCGCCATTCCTGTATTGCGCCCTAGATTTCATCATGAAACAGCGAATTCGATGGATGATTCAGGTTATATTTTTCCGGTCGCCACAGAAATTCAGTCGGGACGAGTTATATTGCGAACTCAAGCTGGGCGGTTACGATTGGTTGACATCAATACAGGTTCTATGTCCGATCAGGACGTGACCAATCCCAGTTTGATTGGATGCAATACTGGCGGGACATATTAGGTTTAGAAGGTTTTCAA
>CAYJBA010000173.1:0-6260 GCA_964367865.1 uncultured Bacteriovoracaceae bacterium
GAGCGCTACTGGAACCCCACCCCGCTAGAGATTTTTAGGTTTTAGACTTACCCACAAGTGGATCCACTGGCGCCGATTCTTCGGCGTACGGCTTCTTTTTTCCGAGCCACTGGACGACTAGGATTGCCGCCTCATAAAGAAGGACCAGCGGAAATCCTAAAATCAGCATCGAAACGGCATCGGGCGGCGCAAAAAGCGCCGAAACAATAGAAATTCCGATTATAGCAGTTCTTCTGTTATTTCGAAGAGTTGGAGCGTCTACCACGCCTAAAATACCGAGCAAGACTATAATGACTGGTAATTCGAAAGCCATCCCGAAAAGTAAAAGGAGCTTTAGGCAGGTGCTGTAATAGGAATCAATCGTTAGCAAGGGAACGTCTGACGGAGCCCCGTAAGTAATAAAATATTTGAAACCAACTGGAAACAACACGTAATATGCAAAACAGGCGCCGCCTACGAAAAAGACCGAGGCTGATGCTATAAATGGAATGACCATTTTTCGTTCGCGCGGATACATGCCCGGAGAAATAAACAGCCAAAGTTCGTAGAAGTAGAAGGGAGAGAAAACAAAAATAGACATATAGCCTGCGATTTTCAAGTGAGTCATGAAGTTTTCAAAAAGACTAGTAAAGTACAGCTTTTGCTGATCCAGGGGCAGGGCGTCAAAAAGTGGCTTTCTCAAAATTCCCAGAAAAATATCTGCATAAAAGTATGAAATCACGAAACCAACCATGAATATAAGAAGACACCGCATCACTCGGACCCGAAGTTCCTCGAGGTGCTCAAAAAAACTCATGTTTCGTCCTGAATTTTGTTGTGGCATCTTGTCTTGGGAGTAATATTCGCTTTTATCTGAAGGAGTTGTCAACTTATGCGTAAACGGATTCTCATTATTGGTTTTGCAACTGTTTTGGGTGCGTTGATTGCCGTAGCGGTTATTTATAACAAAACTCAAACCCAACTGGCTGAAGGAGGTGGTCTAGTGATGAGTTCCGTCGGAGGCCCAGTTACTATTGCTTCAGCTAACCCTAGCCCCGGACCGAGTGATACCGCACTTGCTTTACCAGCCGGGCAAACTGCTCCTGGAGGACTCAAAATGGCAGCTCCCGATCTCAGTGTTGATGCAAACGGACTCTCTAAAGCGACAGTTGTAATGAATACAACTAAAGGCGTCGTAAAATTTAAGTTTTATCCAAAAGATGCTCCCACCACCGTAAATCGGATGATCGAGCTCTATCAAAAGGGCTTTTATTCAGGTCTTAAATTTCACCGAGTCATACCCAATTTTGTTGTTCAAGGCGGAGACCCCCTCGGTGATGGTACTGGCGGCAGCGGCCAAAAGCTTAAAGCTGAATTTAGTTCCCGCAGGCATGTTGAAGGCACTGTAGCCATGGCCAGATCTTCAGACCCGGATTCTGCTGACTCTCAGTTTTATTTCGTATTGTCGCCACAGCCCCATTTGGATGGAAAATATACTGTCTTTGGTCAAATTACTGAAGGCATGGACATTGTGCGTAGAATTCAAGCTGGCGACGCAATTACGACTGCAACGGTAGAATAGCTTTTTTACTGCCAGTCTTTTTTAATTGTGGAATTAGGAATGATTCCAGCTTCGTGGAGAGCTTTCGCAGCCCTTTCGCTTCCGGTACGAACCCACATTTCGTAGAGCCTCAAGATATCTTTTTCACTTCTCTGAGACGTTTGATCGCTGACGCGAGCCAAAACCTCAACAAAAGCCGAAAATTTTTCGGCGAGCTCCTGGTAAATGGAACGGTTAGCATTTTCGTCCACTCTCTGTGCTACGTGCTGGTAGGCGGACCCGCCCATAGCAATGTAGTATTCCACATCCACCAATTTACGGTTTAAGCTGTCTTGAAAAAAGCCTGCTGTATAGAGTGAAAAATCACCAATATGCCGAAATAACGCACGCTGCTCATCAATTTGGGGGCGCTCTAATGCTTCTTTGAGCATCATGACCAGAGGCTCATCTTTCTTATTGGATTTATCGTCGGTCTTAGATTTAGCGTAAAGCCGATCTGTAGTCATAAATTGACTTAGAAGGTTAACGAGATAAAACTCAGTCTCCGGACGAGTGCTTATTTTTTCCTTTTTTAAGCCGTCCGTTACCAGCGAGTGAAAAAATTCTTGCGCCTGCGCTACAAGTGCTAATCTTGGTCGATCACTCAAAGATGTGTCCTCCTGATCTCTCTACTTCAGTATCGGTAATTGACAATTTGACCATGAGTAATAGTCGACTAAAATCGACCAATTAAAGTACCCACCCCTCCCTATCATTTTAGAATAGTGGCAGATTATGTCAAATTACCATTCGATGTTGGGGATGTCATAGACGACACAGACCTTACCAAGTAAACTTCGATACATACCGATGAGTTACCTCAAGAGATTTTTTCAAATCGCTATCATCTCGGGAGCGCTGCTCCTTTCTTTCGATATTTGGGCGAATTCACAGCTCGACGTCACACTTTTTGGACAACCGTGCTTATTGCAAGGTCCGCTGGATAAGTCCAAGTTACAAGCGATTCACTCCATTAGTCCCGAACAAGCGTTACCCGCATATGAAAATCGATTATCCTCTGAGTCTACGCGCGTTGCGCTTCTTAAAGTTAAAAAAATTGCCGGACTTCCAGCGGCGGTCGATCTTTATAAAGAAAAACTCGTTCGCAGGCTCGAGGGTCAAGTTGCGTTTTTAGAAGCCTTGGATTCTTCGCGAAGCGCGAAAAACTTAACTCCTATCATCTCAATAATTGAAAAACTTTTGAGTCCGGACAAAAGAAAAGAGGTCGAAGCGAAAATAAAGAAGCTGGATCCCAGTCGACTTTTTTCAAATGACCTGATTGAGCCAATATTTCAGGCCTTTTCAGATGCGATCGAGCCCGACCCCGAGGATCTTTTTCATCGCGGGATCAAAAAAATTGGAGTCCAATACATCTGTTCTTTCGAAGCTGAGGGCGAAACGGACGAGCCAGACGATGGAAATCAAAAAACCCGTCCTGCTCAGCCCGCTCAATCTTCAAAACCCGCTCCGAAAAAGAAAGATTAATCCAAAATGACCTATGAACAATGGTCATCCCTCATGCTTCAAGAAAAATTGCCAGCTGCTTTTATCGACCTAGAAGCATTTGATCGAAATATTGCGAAAGCTCGCCAATTGTTTCGGGGAAAAAAACAAACTCTGCGTTTAGCGACTAAATCGCTTCGTGTCCCAGGTCTCATTTGGCGAGCACTCGACTCCGGAATGCCTTTTCAGGGACTCATGTGCTATTCGGCGGAGGAGGCTTTGTTTTTAGCTTCGCGAGGGTTTAATGACTTTCTCATCGCCTACCCCACGCTTCAGAAATCGGACTTGGCCGCGATAAAAGAACTTCATGACCAGGAGAAAAAAGTTTCGCTTATTATCGATAGTGTCTTGCATCTTCAGGCACTCGAAAGGATTTTTTCAAATACTTCGACGCCATTTCCCGTTCTCATCGATGTGGATATGTCGCTCAGAGTCCTGGGTGGCGCAGTACACCTGGGCGTACGAAGAAGTCCGATTCGAACTGTAAAGGATGTTGCACAACTGATTTCTGAAATTGAAAAATACAAATGCTTGAGTTTTTCTGGGCTCATGGGATACGAGGCGCAAGTCGCTGGTCTCGGAGATAAAAATCCGTTTAAGCGCTTCATAAATCCAGCTGCTCGTATCGTAAGAGCGCTTTCTGTAAAAAAGGTTCGAAAGCTTCGAGTTTCAATTTCAGAAATGCTGAAAGAAAAAGGATTGGAACCCAAAATATTTAATGGCGGTGGAACTGGAAGTCTCAATTATACGCTGGAGGAGTCTGAACTCACTGAAGTCACAATGGGGTCAGGATTGTATAGTTCACACCTTTTTGATTATTTTTCGAATGTTCAGTTTGAGCCCTCGTGTTTCTTCGCACTTCAAGCTGTTCGATCGTCTGACCCCCATTTTGTGACCCTTCAAGGGGGCGGCTATATTGCTTCAGGCGAACCAGGATGGGATAAAGTTCCGAAACCCTGGCTACCGCTGGGCATGAAGCTCGTGGGTGCCGAAGCCTGTGGCGAAGTGCAAACACCCGTTACTATTAGGGATGCGAAGTCTTTACCCCTGGGTGGCATTGCGGTTTTTAGACACGCAAAAGCAGGGGAATTGATGGAGAGGTTTAATGAAGTCGTTTTGGTTTCGCAGGGAAAAGTCGTTGGGAGAGAAAAAACTTATCGGGGAATGGGTCAGTGCTTTTTCTGATCTCCTAAATAAACCCCCACATTATATCCCATCACTTCGTATGGCTTTCCGCCCGAGTAATAAAGCGAGTACACCAAACCCCGAAATCCGAGTCTGATCATTCGGCCTAATGATCCAATTGGAATTCCGCGTTCCCACATCCACTCCACAGCGTGAAGCTTCCACTTAAGCCAAAAAAAAGGTACAAAACTCACAACCGACAACAACATCTTTAAATCCGAAACATCTTGCATCGGCATACAATCTAAAACGCGATCCACTTCTCTCTCACAGGCTAAATTAGAAAATGAGGGAAACTCGCCATCCCCCGGAGCTAAAATATCCCCAATTTTGCGAAGACCTATAAGCTGCCTTGAATTGAGATGTTTCGAAATGGACGTACTCACGGCGCCACCGCTTTCATCGCGGCCATTCGGCTGAGAGCCATAATCGAAAACGACGGATTAATACCAGGCGCAGCTGGAAAGATGCTTGAATCCGCTATGTAAATATTTTTAGATCCGAAAACTCTGAAATCAGGATCTACAACTGCCGCCGCAGAATCTGATCCGATGGGGCAGCCGCCCATAAGATGCAATCCAAACCCCTGGTGACATGCAAAAATGTTCTCCTCTTTTGCTCCCGCGACCAAGAAGCATTTTTTTACGTGCTCCAAGCCCTCTTTAGACTTGTTTCGATCCTCTGCGGTCATTTTTTTGTCGATTAATATTTTTCCGTTTTTAGAGACAGAAATTTTTCCTGTAGCATCGTCTCGAATGGCGACTTCCATCGAGGCCATGTAACGGTATTTTTTCATGAGGCGGTGGTGAGTGCGCCCGATTCCAGGGAGAAGCATTGCGGTGCCGATCGGTGGCGCGAAGACGTTTTCGAATTTTAGCCCACTCACGCGAAATTTTTTATCATTCGACTTGACTGCTTGAAATGCGCCTTTGTGAGCGTCAATGGGCTCGTCAAAAATCGCATACGTCATATACTGCGGATGGCAGGTAAAGCGTGTACCGAGTGCGGGCAAGCTCTTACGAAAACCCGAACGAAGTAAGATTGCACTATTTCCCAAGGCTCCAGCTGCCAAGAAAATTTTTGCGGCGTCAATCTCGACTAACAGCCCTTGCCGTAAACCGCGAACTTTCGCGACACCTGAGCTTTGCGAAATCTCCTGCACCTCAAGCTCTGATTCAATGACAAGCCCTCTTTGCGTCGCCTCTTGAATCGTCGTAACCAAGGCACTTTGCTTAGAATCTCGTGGGCAACCTCCTAAGCAAACAATACAGTCACTCCCTTGCTCGAGTTTACAATCCTTTTGTGCGCGAACAAGAGGCTTCCAGCCACAGCCGAGCTTGTCGAAGGCTGTAGTAAAAAATCCAGTATTCTTGTTCCAAAATTTTCGCGCGATCTCACTGTGCGAAACCTCAGAAAAAACAGCATCGTATTGCGATTGAAATTCAGACCCCTTAAAAAATGAAATTCCGGTTCGACTGCGCCAATCCTCCCAAACAAAATCATCAAATTCGTCTAAAAGCGCCTGATTGACTATGGAAGTTCCACCTAAGACTTTGGCGCGCAAAAATCCAAGCCGACCATCTTTGCTCAGCTCAAGACCGCCTCCCCAAAAAAGGCGGCTCGAGTAGTCGAGTTCGTTGTTAGGAAACGTTTTTGCACTGAGGCTCTTACCGGCTTCGATCAATACGCAACGGGCACCGGCGCGAGTGAGTTCGTAGGCTACCCGGCCCCCGCTTACGCCAGATCCGATGATTGCAAAGTCATACATAGATAAGTTCCTGTAATATAATTCTGCCCGAGTTTGCGATTTCGATCAACGTGCAGCTAAAGCCTCAAAAAGACCTGTGCGAATCATCGCGACAGCGATTGCGGCAAGCAAGAGCGCCGCAATCTTTGAAATCACTACGGTTCCATCTTTTCCGAGGATTCGAGTCACATATTGGGAATTTCGAAGTATGACCCATGCCAAAAAATAATTGAGCATGAGTGCGCC
>CAYJBA010000174.1:0-6253 GCA_964367865.1 uncultured Bacteriovoracaceae bacterium
CATGAGCACCACAAATGGCGTACTGGGAACATGAGAAAAGCTGGACAGATGTCTCTCAATGGATTGGGGATCTCCTAAATCGGCAAAAAATGAATCAAAGAACGGCACAGTGGCTCGATCGCTGCCTGGAAACGGAAAACCAGTTCGTGCGCAAAGACCGGCAAGCCCTAAAGTTTTAAGAAGCACAGTTTTTCCGCCAGTATTGGGTCCTGTGAGGAGTAAAGTTCTGACGGGTTCCCCAAAATCGATATCATTCTTTATAATTTGAGCAGGGTCCATGCTGAAACCCAAAAGGGGATGCGCGGTGTTTTTCATGTGAAAAGTTCGATCCGAAGTGACTTCTATAGGTTTACCCTGAAAGTGTCTTCCAAATCGCGCTTTGGCCTGCACGGCATCCCAGTAAGTCAAGATCGACATTTCAAGCGCAATCTCGGCGGTAAAGGGCAGCAAATCTTTCGATGCCGCTTCAAGTACATTAAAAATTTCTTGCACGAGGTCGTTTTGACGTTGCCTCAGGCGATTATTGAGCAACGCGATTTCGCGCGGCTCGACAAATACAGTTTGACGGCTCGCGGAGGCTTCATAAATGATTCCCTCAACTTCATTTTGGGAAGAAATCTTGATGGGCAAAACATAACGCCCGTCGCGCACGTCCGTAAAATTTTCCTGAAGGATGCCTTTTTGTTGAAAAGTTTTCATGAGATGGTCTAAGACAACGCCAATTTCACGTTTTAAAGTTCTAATTTCTGCGTAGATCGCTGACAGCTTGGGCGAGGCATTTTCAGAGAGCTCTCCCGCCTGGGTTAAGAGTTTGTTGAGTATTCGAAGCGGAATTGAAGGATCAGCGAGCTGACTCATGGCCTTTCTAAACCGTTCGGATCGAATATCGTCCCTCGGAATTTGAACCCATGATTCAATTGCATACAGACAACGCCGTAGAAGTGCCATTTCCGGAATTTCTAAAACAGAACCCCGGCCTAAGCGCTCAAGCATCATGCTCGGATCAGAAAGTTCCGAGAGAGGTCCCCAAAGCGCCTCTTTTTCTAAAAGAGGAAGCACATCCTGAAGTTCAGTTTGTAAAATTTTTGCAGTCGCTAGGTCTTGCGACCAATTTTCAGAAAATTCAAGTGACAGGATTTTAGATTTCGCAGTTTCAGTCCGAGCTTCTTTTTGAGCGAGAGACAAAAACCTGGGCCATTCGAGTGTTTCGTGTGACGGATCAGGGGTGTATGTAGGGGAATTCACGAATTGGCACCCAGTCCACCTGTACGTCCGAGTTTACAGGGCTCTTGATATCGAGCCTAATTCCACCGACGATTCCCATCGCGTATAGATTTTTTACACTGGAGAGCTCGACGTCCAGCGCATAAGGATTCGCCTCAGCATTGATCTGATCAAGAAACAGAGTCGCAAAATTTCCGCCTCCTCGAATAACGACATTGCCGGTGATTTGAGTCAAGCGAGTGATGCTGAAATCTTTTACCCGGAGATCTAATCTATTGAGCTTAATTTTTTCCATTCTTAATTCATTCGCAAAATCCAAAGCGAAGCTCAGTGGCAAACTTGAGGAAACGGTAGGAAGTGTGATAGTCAAATCTCGTACACAAATTCCCACCATGTCAGTAATCAGACCGGTTTCATTTTTCGTCTGTGTGCAAGTTCTTCGCGGAAATATGATTTTTGGATCTGTCCCCACCCATGTGTCTTTGTTATTTTTTTTAAGTTCGTCTTTATATTCTTCGACGAAAGTTTTTGAATTCTCTTTCTGAACTTCAAGACGTACCTTGATGTCGAGAGTGTCGTTGGTTCCACCATCTGCAAAGCGAATTGAAAAAGGGTGATCTACGGTCAGCGAATTAAGCGAAATAAAGTCCGATCGATTCCAAATCATATGCAGATCATAAAGAATGGCATCGGGCGTAGGGCTTCCCGGTTCTGGTGGAATCGGCTCATCGATTACTGTTTGACAGGCAGAGAGGCCGCTACTCAGCATCAGCAGGCCCAAAAATGGAATTAAACGGGTAAAGTTCTTGTAATTTCGGGCCATTGCGGGTGGTCCCCCTCTATGAAATTCATACCCTGCGCGGGTTCGAATTGCAAATTGACAGCCATAGGCGGTTTAAGCATTCTCTGGCCATGTCTGGCTTAATTGCGGAGCTTGATCAGGCTCTCCTATTAGAGATTTTTGAAGAAGTGAACAAATACCACTTTGACGGGTTTTTAGACCCGCCTCATTTGACTTGGAACATGCGATTAAGGTCCAGTGCGGGTCGCTTTTTTCCAGGCCGTCGTCGCAGATTTTTTAAGGAAGTATCACCTAGGATCGAGGTAGCGGCCTATCTCATGAGTGAGAGCAACGCCAGGGACCTGGTAAAGGACACGATTGCACACGAAATGATCCATTACTGGCTCTGGGTTAGGCGCCGGCCATTTGGGCATACTCCTGAGTTTCACTCCAAAATGAGGGAAATGGGTGTGAGTCGCTACAATCCAGTGCCGAGAGCTCGACCCCACCGGTACGTCTATCAATGTGTTTCGTGTTTAAAAGAGTATCTTGCCCGAAGAAAGCTGGGTCCACTCGCTTGCGCTGAGTGTTGCCGCAAGCATGCTCAAAGCCAGTACGACGCCCGGTTTAAGCTCGTGCTCCAAAGTGAGATTTCTATTTCGCGCACGGATTTACAGCAACGCCAGGCAGAAAATAATTAGCCGCCGGAATTGGAACAAATTGAGCTCCGGAGCCCTTGATTCGCCACTCCAGTTGAAGCGCAATTTGATATTTGGGTCCTTGAAAGTACGCGACCCGAATGGGAACCACGCTTTTTCCGGACAGACTGACGGCTTTGACCCCGGCTTTAAATGTCGGAGCATGAGCACCGTCATTGTTGATGATGACTTCGAATCCGGTTCCGAGATCCATGCTGAGTATTGATCCATCATCTGAGTTTAAGGCAAATTCGTAATCCCCAGCGGCATCGCTGGGAGCAAGCTTAAGGACTGAGTCGTAGTAAATGGCAAACCATTCAAATATAGATTTGCCATTTGCGTCTGTGACCATTTTTCCACTGCTTGCTGGAAATCCTTGGTCAAAGCTTCGAGCAGGAACGTTTAAGTCATTCACATAGAGAGCGACTCCTGAGTTTTTTCCATAAACTTTGTAATCCATTACTTTGAGGTTCGTGTTGGCGTATTGAGCGCTACCTGGTTCAAGATAGAAGAGCGAACCCTGAAGGCCGTTAGTTGACGTGCTCGCCGTGGTTGACCCGAGAGGATTGCATACCACCGCGCTGGGCGAAGGCACTGGAACCGGCAAAGGAGCAGATGAGGCGGTAGGGTTGGGGGCGGTGGACCCGGGCGGTTGAGAGGGCCCAGAGATGCCAGTCGGTGAAGATGATTCGGGAGCAGAGACTGTAACTCCGGAATCCTGCGCGGAGCCTACGCCACTTTGTTTCGCTGTGAAAAATCCAGCTTTTACGAACGAATCGTTACACCCGGAAAGAACGGTAAAAAGCACCCCAAGGAATACCCAATTTTCGCATTTTGAAAATATGGATCGATCAAATGCCCTATGGGCTTTAGCAACGTACTTCATACGAACCCCCGAATACTCGTCGCTCATCCAATAAGCTAAATTGTCCTGATAGTGATTCATATTATATCAAATTGATCAAATATTACAAATTTAGTATTTAAATTAATAATTTCAACAAGTTAAAATCAGACTTCTGACCTCATTGGTCGCTATTTCGGTCCAGAAAACCTCTCTAGCTCTCGGACCCACAGTGGTGATCCGTTGGGGTTAGTTTGCCCGAGGTAAAATAGAGCGCTCAAGGTGAGCGCATGTGAAATTTCTCCATTTTTCACCCGAGCTGCGATTTCATCGATTGGAAATCTCACGACTTCAATCATTTCGCCGTGATCGAGATTTTGGTCAGAAACTTTTTCGACAGGGCCAACCGCAAAATAATGAATGCGATTATTGAGGATAGCTGGATTTGGAAAACACGACCCAAGCGAAACAGTTGTCGCGCCGTGAACGGGGGCATAACCGGTTTCCTCAGTCATTTCGCGAATGGCGGTGTTAAGTATTTCGCCGTCTTTGAGATCCGCAACCCCTCCTGGAAATTCTAGCGTGTGTTCTGAGATTCCAACTCGATATTGTTTGACCATAATAACTTCGCCATTTTTCGTTATCGGGATGATCTGGCACCAATCTGAGGATTTAATGACATAGAAATCATGGGGCCTATCGTCTTCGCTCGATTTACATTTTCGAAGGACTACCTCCATTACGGGAGATTTCAAGATCGAGCGTTCGCTTTGGGTTTTCCAAATATTTTTCAGATCGCGTAGCGTCATAATGTTTTAGGCCTCTTGAGGTTTCAATTTAGATCATCTACGATCGGTAGTCTAATGAGACGAAATAACTATTTTTTGGCGGCGAGCATTTTTATTTTGATGGGATACTCTTCCGGGGCATTTGCTTTTGGATCTAAATCCGCGACTACGGTCGAAACTCAGGGTACCCAATCCCTAGATACGGTTTGGATTTTGCGCTCTGACGGCGGAAAGAGCTGTAGCCCAGAAACTGCGCAATCGATCGAAGCGGGCGCTCAGGAGCTCTTCAAGGCAAAAATCCGAGTACTGAATTCAATTAAGGGCGATGATGGAAAAATGCGAATGCAAATGTGTGGCGCTCCGACGGGAGCTTTGAATTCCTATATGATTCCGCGCGATGCGCTTCCGCAAGCGATAGCACTGGGGTTTCAAGAAGCGCCAAAAGATGGAATTAAACCGAAGAAAAAATAAATCAGCGCTTAAAACCATTAGTTACAAGTTAGAAATTTCGGACAATTTTCTACTAATAGGTCACTAATCTTATTTAGAAGTTTCGGATAAAAAGGCCTTTCATAATAATGAAGAGTGACTGGGCGTAGATGTTTTTTGTAGCCAGGTACGATTCGAATTCCATCCAGATTTCTGATCATATGTCGGCTCATCACCGCGCTTCCTAGTCCTTCTTTTACCCCATCAATAATTCCGTAAACGTCGCCCATAAATGATCGGCGATAAACCGGGGTAGCTTTGGTCTGTTTAGAGAAAAATAAATCAGTCGCATTGTCGTGCGGGCCGTGATCCAAATAAATAGGATCGTGCCTAGTTTTTCTGAGACTCTCAATGACCACGTACTCTTCTTGTCCGAGATTCAATTGGACGACTCCTTTTTTATTGAGTTCGTAATCCATGACCACCATGTCAGCGGCTAAGGTTTGTAGGACGCGAGGAAGCTCCACTACTTCGTAGGACCTAAATTCGGGAACGACGTTAGGATATGATCTCAAAAAGGGCGCCAGAGCAGGTATAATGGCTGAACGTAATATGGATGAAAATCCAGCGATGCGAACGATTCCAGAAAATTCATTTTTTTCATTTTTAATGTTTGATAAAAATTCGGCTTCAAGCCTTTCCTGAACATGGCAATGACCCAGTAGTTTCTGTCCAGCTTCGGTCAGCAGTAACGCCTTTCCTTCGCGGATAAACAACGTGGTCTCAAGCTCAATCTCGAGATGTAGGATTCTTTGTGAGAGCGCAGATTGAGTGAGTCCCAAGACCTTTGATGCTCGAGTCATATTTTCGCTTTTTGCAGTTTCGTAAAAGGCTCTTAGTCCTAGATGATTGAGTTTCATGTTGATTAGATAAATTAATAGATACATTAAATCAATTAATTTTATAATATATAAAACTATTGCTATCTCCTCAGCAGGAGGTGGTTATGAATTCCACATTAAAAAATCTGGTTTTGTCGTTTTTATTGATCGGATCGGTGTCTCAAGTTTTGGCGGATGAACAACTCACATTTAATTGCGTAAGTTCTGATAACGAAAACCCGCAAAAAGAGCTCACTGTATCCCTGGAGCCCGGTGGCAACCCACGTGTCCCGATCCCTGCGAAAGTTAAATTTCAAGCAAACGAATCGGTTCAATATTGGGCGGGTAGTTATGTGGTCACGAATTGGGGACTGCATCAGGAATATGCTTTTTATGCTTCGAGCGCAGAAGGGTACCCCGTGCAACTTAATATCGTTGAAAGCACAAAAGTAGGTAGAGGCGGTTGCGGGCGGGGTGGGTGCGATCAATGGAGTAGTACGAAGAACGCCAGGCTTTTGGTCGCAGGTCATGAAGTGTTTTTCGGTAGTTGTAATTAGTCTCATTGGCTTTGCACTGGGGTCAGGGCTACTTCTGGGAGCCCTGACCTT
>CAYJBA010000175.1:0-4396 GCA_964367865.1 uncultured Bacteriovoracaceae bacterium
TCCCGATTTCCGAATTTGCATGTTCAGACGTATACCGGGCAAATGAATCCCAATGTCTTAACAGGAAACCCAAATGTCGAAGCAATGGATTCGCTTCCTAAAGTCATCTACGGTAAAAGGGTTGCCAAGAGTATAGCCCACCCCATTCAGTCACTTGAACAGGGGCTCGGTTTGCAAGTCGATACGATCGCAGCGCCCGAACTCTATTTGTCGGAGCACGAAAAAGAGTGGGCTCGAGGGTTTTTAAAATCCAAGCGGCTTCCGACCTCTGGAGATAAGCCCCTCTGCATAATTCACCCCTGGAGAAAAAAGCACCGTCGTACAGAGCAAATCCTGGCAGTTGAGGTCTGGGATTCGATCGCATTGGAACTCGCGCGTAGATACCGAGTCTGGCAAGTAGGAATGTGGGATCAGCCGGCACTCAAAGGATGCGAATACTATTTTTTATCCAGCGGCACTCGCTGGGAAGCGCGCGATATGTTCTCCATAATGACTCATGCTCAGGTGTTCGTCGGTCTTGCGTCTGCCCCGATGCATGTTGCAAAGGCACTAAAAATTCCTTCTATCATATTGGTTGGAAATGATCCCGATGCTGGACTCTATAAAGATGGATACGCGATTAGTGTCAACGGTCAATCGAGCCAAGATATTTTAGCGGAATTACGAGCAGGACTGGGACGGAAGATCTAAATCAGGAGGCCGGCATCGGGAGGCTGGACTTTGGAACTGGCAATTGTTTCAGTATCCGATTAGGAATGGGTAAGTTTATAAAGTGATGCTCTGAGGTGATCGGCACTTCTGGCTTCTCAAAAAGTTCAACTATTTCGGTGTTTGTCTTTATAAACTCAGTCGGTTTAACTGACCCCGCCCCAGATGCCAGCTTCTGCTTGCCCGTTTTGCCCACTCTGCCTGATTGCCAGATCTCGGCATTATCTGCCTATTTTCTAGTATTGGTTACCCTCTTAAACTAGAAGGTGGAGAACTCAAACATTTGGCTTCGCCCACTCGCCGACCGATCAAAGCTTCTAGGGTCATTTTTGATGTCATGTATGGTTTTATTCCCATCACCGAGTGGGAAGAAAAAATCATTGACTCTCCCCTTTTTCAACGCCTGAGATGGATCAAGCAGCTGGGTTTTGCTAATTATGTTTTTCCGGGAGCCGAACACAATCGATTTGCTCACGTCATCGGAGTCATGCATTCGATGGACCAAATGCTCCGCGCACTTGGACTTGCGGTAACAGATAACGAACTTTTTGATCCGAGAACTCGAAGCCAGCAGGCAATGCTTCACAAGAGTCTTCGCGTCTCAGCCCTTCTGCACGACATCGGAACGTTTCCCTTTAGCCATGCCGTAGAACATGCTTTTATTCGGCACGGAAATCATTCACAAAAAAATCGTCCAAAGCAGGATATTCCGAATAAACACTCGAAAGGACTTAAAAACCTCCCAAACTCACACGAACATCTAGGCTCGTTTATCATTAAAAACCCCCGCTACGACGGGGGACTCACCCAAAGCCTGCAGCAATATGGATTTGATGTTCAGATGATTTCTAAGATTCTCAAAGGCGACTCTCCCCATTTGGTTGCCAACCAGCTCATGCACTCGGATCTCGATGCGGACCGCATGGACTATTTACTTCGAGATGCTCACTATACTGGAATCAAATACGGTCAATTTGACCGCGAATATATTTTAGCCAATTTAGTCACCTACGACGCGGGAGGGGGCCAAGTTGCGTTTGGCGTTCGCGAAAATGCAACTCATGCGGTTGAGGATTTTCTAATCGCCCGCTTTAGCTGGTACAGCCAGGTCATTAAAAATCAGGCATCTGCTAAATTTGACATCATGTCATCGCATATCGCAGAAGCTTTTTTGCAACGAGATCTCATCTTCCAGTTTCAAGATCTTTTATCTCTAATTGAGGAGAGAGATGAACGTTTTTTTTGGTGGAACGATATTTATCTCATGAATCGCTGCCAGGAAATCCGATACAAAGATTTAATTCGGGATCCCCGTATTGCGGAACTCAATGGAATGCTTCTTTACCGAAGAGCACCCAAAACAGTGCGGCATCCCTTATTTGAACACCGTATTATGAAAATGGATGGAGATGGTCACGAGCGAGAAAAGCTTATTTCAAAAATCAATGCACTCGTAAAAGACTTCGAAAACGTTCTCGAAAAGCATGGAACAGGAAAAGAATGGCTCCTTGCGGATATTCCATCCAAAGACATCGTCTTTACTACCGGAATCCCTCAAATAGTAAAAAAACGTACTGGTGATAATCTCTATAGAGAGCGTGACCCGGTAAAGATTGTAAACAAAAATGGCGAACCCTCATTATTGGTTGAAAGAGAAAACACGCTCATGAAGCATTTGTCTGGATTTACGAATTTCATTCCAAGTGTTTACGGCAATGATGCCGCGATCCAACTATTAAAATCCAGGGGACTCATTAAAAAATAATCTGAAATTCGGTTAGAATGTACGAAACCCGACCAGTCAAGTGACTTGACTCCCTCAGTGCTGAGCATCTCACTTGCTTCCTTGGATGGGATGCGCTTATTTGCACCGCTCAATCAAGATCTCATTCCTTCTCTTCAGAACATCGAGATTTCCAGTACTTTTCAAATACCGTTTTTTCAAATCGTCGGTTTACCTTCTCTAGAGGTGAGTGAGGCTCGCGAGCGTGTCCGAGCCGCAATGGACGCATCTGGGTATGAGTTTCCACGAAGACGGATAATACTCAATCTTTCACCCTCTTCAGTTAGAAAACGGGGGACCGGTCTGGATTTGCCCATGGCGCTAGGTGTTTTGGCCGCTGGAGAGACCGATGATCAAATCCGAATCCTAGCCTGGGGCGAACTGGGCCTGGATGGAAATATCAGGTCCGTAGGTCAAGCGCTCAGGACACTCTATTGTGCATGGTCCCACGAGATACCTCACCTACTCACTTCAGTTGAAGATATAAGTGTGATGGAATATTGGATCCCTCTCATTTACGAGTCGAAAGTTTTTGATCATCCTCCCCCGATTCTTCATGCTATTGGTAATCTCAAAAGCGCTTGGGAGACTTGTGAGAAAATAAAAAAAGGATTTGCCCCATTAAAAGCAGATTACTCTAACCCGATAAAGATCAAAGACTCAGAACCCTTTTCCACTGAACTTCTTCCTCTCTCACCCTCACTTGAGCGAACAGTTGGACTCGCTGCCTCGGGATTTCATCATCTCCTCATTTTAGGCCCAAAGGGAGTGGGTAAATCGCGAGTTTTAGATTGGCTCATTCAATCCATTCCCCCACTGGATTCAAAAACTCAAATCGACCATCGCTTATTGGCGGAGTTACTCGATTGCGACCCTAAGTCCAGATTTCTACATCACCCAGCAGTGCGAAAAGTAAGTTCACACGCCAAACCTGCAGCCCTATTAGGAAGCGCGGGCACTGTTATCCGGCCAGGTGAGTTTTCACTGGCCCATGGTGGATTACTCATCGCCGATGAACTTCCAGAATGGCCCCGCGATTCACGAGAGTCTTTTCGCGAACCTCTCGAAACAGGAGTCATCACCATTACCCGCGTTCTGGGATCGTGTGCACTTCCCGCTCGATTTGCTTTGGCCGCGACAGGAAATCTCTGTCCTTGCGGAGGTTGGCCAAATGATTTACCTCAACCAGAACACCGAGAAGGCGCTCCGGCACCCATTTCTTGTGATTGCTCACTCCTCCAACGAAAAAACTATCTCAGAAAATTATCAGGCCCCATTTTAGATCGCATCGACTTGGTTCGAATAGTCAGCTCGGCCCAACTGGGGTCCGCAAATCCTGACCTCTTAAAACAATTACAGGCCCGAGTGATTCGAACGCGCGGGACAATGATTGAACGATGGGGTGGGGTGCCGGGTCAAATCTCAGCTGGGCACCTCGAATCATTGCTGCGAAAATATCCTTGGATAAAAAAATCCCTCGATGGAGACCTGAGCTCGAGCCTTCGAGGGCGACATAAGTTGTTTCGGCTAGTCCTCACAATCTCAGCTTGGGATCAATGCGAATCACCGAATCTTGCACATCTAACCGAAGCGAGAAGCTATCGCCCCGAGCGCCTCGGGTCCTTGGGTGGAACCCCAGCCTGATTTGAGGCATGAGCATGGGACGCCTCAATCATTTCTTCTTTTGCCTTAATAATCGCATCTGCAATGCGTTGAGCATCCTTCCACTCTCGCGATCCAGCGGGTCCAATCTTATCTGGATGGTAACGCTTCATGAGCTCTCGAAATGCTTTTTGAATTTCGTTGGAGGTTGCCGTCGCAGAAATTCCCAAAATCTCGTGAGGTTTACCAGTGGTAACTATCCCGCTCAAAATCAAGGGAGCTTTGGGTCCTTGCGGCTCTGGT
>CAYJBA010000175.1:4406-6244 GCA_964367865.1 uncultured Bacteriovoracaceae bacterium
GCTTTTCTCTCCTCTTCAGATCAGACTCAAATATCCGAAAGCTGCGCTGCTACGGTGAATTACGCATATAGATAAATACTCCGATCAAAACCGCCCCAAAAGCTGCTTGAGCCAAATACACAAATTTTCTCAGCTGAACAGGGTCCACCTGCAAAAGCCATTCTCGAAGCATGGGTCTATTTTGCCAGATCCCTTTGTACTTTTCATCTTTCTCTGTGCAATTGTTTTTTCTAATTCTGCTCCGGCAATGGCCCGTGATTTTACTCAGCTCAATTACTGCCTGGGAGACACTCTGGCTCAAAAGACGGGGCGTAGCGCATGCTGGGCAAAATGGGAAATAGATCGAAAAACTTGGCTCTGTGTTCCAAAAACGGAGTGGATAACTTGGCTGAATGCGCCTGAGATCACCTGTCGCAATTGGATTGGAAAGTGGAAACTTTCCGCACCCATGATCAACGACGTGGGCTCGACAGGTAAGCCGACTTTTCGGATTTTTAAATCCACTCTGAGCGAAGCTCCTGATTCTCCATCCCACCTATTTTTTAGATCAGCTTTACGAATGGCAACGGCCAGGTGGGAGAGAGTCCGCGAGCGTGCGGCCAATTCGATTCGAGATCAAGATTCGACTGGCGCACTGAGACAACTGCTGACTGGAGAAAAAACGACGGGCGGAGGTTGTGAACTCTTACGCAGACTTGGATTTCTTCATCTACTCACTGCAAGTGGTATTCATCTCTACGCACTAGCGAGATGGATCGACATACTTTCTAGGTACACTCTTAAAGCATGCAATGTCCCCGTCGTACTAGCGCTCAGAGTTTCGAGAGTTCTGAGCGCTGCAACTTGGCTTTTCGGCTGGCTTCTGGGCGGGGCCAGAATCGGGATGTTCCGTCCTTGGTTACTTGTATCTCTTCAAAGAACTGCGAGGCTCTCGGGCTTCAGGTGGAGAAAATGGGTTCCCCTTACCTTAACTCTACTTATTGATTTTTCAGTGGGCTGGATTCGCGGAAATGACGCTCTCAGTGGGCGTTGGATTTACTTTCTAGCCGTTGCGGGTTCGACTCTTCCTAAATACGATACGCCCATTGGGCATTTCACATTAGCCTTCTCATCGTGGATCTTTGTTGCACTTTGGGAATCCTACCACGACCATCTCGTTTCGCTTGCTGCACCACTGATCAATCTGATCAGTGCGAGTCTTCTATCAGGCGTTCTTTATCCAATTCTACTATTTTGCACTGTTTTAGACCAATTGGGGTTAAGTTCGCTATCCACACCGCTGGCACAGCAAACCGCCAATCTGGGGAGTCTTCTCATTGAATCAGTTGCATTTCTCGCTCTAAAATTTCGGGGACTTTGGACCGTAAATTCGATCAGCACTTTATCTGGAATTTTCGTAAGTTCATTAGTGATTGGAGTCCCTTTGGGTTTTTCTTCAAAACAGATTCGGCGCAATGCGCTGATTGCTGCTGTCGCGCTGGTCTCAGTCCGATTCACTTCGCATTTCTCGAAGCAGCTTGTTCCATTTTGGCCGCAACAATCGAATGTCGCTCTTCAACTCGATGTGGGGCAAGGGGACTCTGCTCTCGTCTATTGGGGAGAGCCTCCACATCGAATCTCTGGTCTCATTGATACGGGAACAAAAGAGGCTTGGTCTGCTATAGAATGGATCAAGCTTTTCGCGCGATTTGAAATTTTTAAACTCGACTGGATATTTCTCACACATTTGGATCAAGACCATGCTGGGGGATTGAACACAGTCTCGGCGGTTGCGAACCCCAGGTGTGTCCTAACTTCTTCACTTCAGTGGGGCACCCCGCGAGGAAAAAAGCTCCGCG
>CAYJBA010000176.1:0-6226 GCA_964367865.1 uncultured Bacteriovoracaceae bacterium
GCGAGCGAGTTTGATCCGTAATCCTGATGCCAGTAGTTTTGGGGGCCATGTCTGACAAAATGACATCAAAGGGCGGAGTAATGCCGTGGTCCTTCATGATTTCCTCAAGATTGATATCGTGGAGATCCGCGGTAATAAAAACCGAATTGGGAAGTGTCAGGCGAATTTGTTGAATATCTATCCCAAGTACTCTTCCTTGGTCCCCGACCTTTTCAGAGGCAAACTGAGACCAAGAGCCCGGAGCAGCGCCGAGATCCAAGACCTTATATCCTGATTTTAAAAGTTTAAAGCGCTCATCAATTTCTTGAAGTTTAAAGACCGAACGTGCTGCATAGTTTTCAGATTTCGCTTTATGAAAATAATAATCCTTTGGGTTATAAGTCATGGGTTACCTAGAAGTTCCACGACGGCTAAGCTCAAATACCACGGATGAAATCAGCTGAACATCGGCGGGGCGAATTTTCTCAAATCGAAGTCCCACTTTAATCCCTTTTTTCTTACCATCTATAAAAGTGCGAACATTTCGGATCTGAGCTTCGAGGTAAATTTCTCGATTCTTAAGTCGAAGTACCGCACCCTTTAAAGTCGTACCGGGTATAAAGGCTGCGCGATCCGCTTCACGACCCACAAAAGACATGCCGTGTGCGCTTAAGTCTGCAGCGCGCCGCTCTAATCGTGTTTCAGTATAGAGTGGATCCGTAAATTCTAATAACACGGGAACGGACAGCGGAATGGGAACACGAACCGCCTCACGTCTTTGTACTTTGTAAAGCGCCTCCGGAAATTGAAATCGGAGCCCGCCTACGTCATGACCTTTAAAAAAAGTGGCGAAAAAAACGCTTCCTCGAGTAAGTACTATATTAAAATAGCAATCCATATTTCCGTTGCTCTTGAGGTGAGCGACGAAGGCTTTAAGGTCTAAATCAACTGGAGAGTCTAGATACAGAGTTTGCGTTGGAATGCTGATCGCAGTGATTTTAGAATAAAAAGAATTTCTATGCCCTTTAGTCCAGACGTAAACTTGGGCTTTACCGGTAACCGAGTCTTTTAAAAATTTAAGTGCTTCAGCTACATCGACTTTGCTGAAATAGGTGTCTTTAGGTTTCTCAGACAATGGTCACCTTGCGCAAAAGATCCATATCTTGGAGCGCTTTTCCAGAACCGCGAACCACGCAGGTCAGCGGGTCCTCTGCAAGAGCAACGGGTAGGCCGGTTTTCTCTTTAATGAGTATATCGAGATTGGCTAAGAGGGCGCCTCCCCCGGCAAGAATAATCCCATTATCTACAATATCCGCAGCAAGCTCTGGAGGAGTGCGTTCTAGCGCAGTTTTAATCGTGTCCACGACTGCTGAAACGGGCTCCGCAAGCGCGTCCCGAATTTCTTCAGAATTTACCTCGATGGTTTTTGGCGCACCACTGATCAAATCGCGGCCTTTTACTTCGTAGGTTTTCTCTTCTTCAAAAGGATAGGCGCACCCGATAGAAAGTTTAATTTGCTCAGCAGTTCTCTCGCCGATGAGAAGGGAGTACTTTCGCTTGACGTAATTGACGATAGCATCATCAAATTTATCTCCGGCTACTCGAACAGATTTTGAGTATACGATACCACCGAGCGAAATGACCGCTACCTCGGTAGTTCCTCCGCCAATGTCGACAATCATGTTTCCACTGGGCTCACGAATCGGAAGTCCGGCGCCTAAAGCAGCGGCCATCGGCTCCTCAATCAGGTAAACTTCGCGTGCGCCTGCGGATTGAGCTGACTCTTTTACCGCGCGCTTTTCTACCTGAGTGATGCCAAATGGAATACAAATGACGATTCTGGGGCGGATAAAGGTTCGGCGCTCACTTGCTTTGTTAATAAAATATTTAAGCATCGACTGGGTTACTTCAAAGTCAGAAATCACACCATCTCGGAGCGGACGAATGGCCTGAATGGATCCAGGAGTTCGACCCAACATATCTTTGGCTTCTTTTCCGACGGCCAGAACTCGAGTCTGTCCGCGCGCGTTTCGGTGAATCGCGACGACAGAAGGTTCGTTGATGATGATGCCACGGTCTTTGGCATAGACGAGAGTGTTTGCCGTACCTAGGTCAATAGCCAAGTCATTTGAAAAAAAATCTAATACTTTTTTTAGCACTTTCGGACGCTCCCGCTATTCAATTTTACCACTTATAATGCCGGATGTGCTCACCACGCTCGGCGATTTCACTCATGGCCTTGATCCCAATTTCAAGATGAAGGTCAGTAAATTTTCTAAAAACGGCGTTGGCGGATTTCTTAGTTTTAATCCCGCCACGCATTAAAGGCAAATCAGATACCAATAATAATGCCCCAATAGGAACCTTACTGGCAAATCCCGCAACGAACAGAGTGGCAGATTCCATTTCAATAGCCAAGGCCCGTTCGTCATAAAGCTGCGCTTTAAATTTCTGATCGAATTCCCAAAATCGGTAGTCGGTGGTGTGCACGACCCCGGTTCGGTAGTCCATTCCGTTTTCAATTATAATTTGAGAGATAAATTTCTGAATCTTAAATGTGGGCAGCGCTGGAACCGTACTCGGCATGAAATGGCGAGAGGCGCCCTCGTCTCGAATAGCGGCAGTAGGCACGATAAAATCGCCCACCTTGAGCGAACGGTGGAGACCTCCACAAAGACCTAAAAGCAAAACCGCTTTAGGATCTACACTTGCTAAGAGCTCAATGATCAGAGCAGCCGTAGGAGATCCAATCGAAAAATCCACAATCGAAACATTGGTCGATTTACTATGAACAACCGACATCGCCGATCCCTGAGTGTGGTCGGACCCGCAAAGAGTATGAAATCTTTTCAGATAATAGTCGAAATTGGTCAGGATGATTTGCTTTCCAAACCGCTCGGCTGGACTTCCTGTGTACCGCTCGAGCATATCGCGGGCAATTTTAAGCTTTTGCTTATTATCGTAAATGCGATTTGTGTTTGGAATCAGGTAAGGGTTGTTAGCGAGCCCCGGGGGCATTTTCCGTGTCGTTTTCTTATGTTGCACTTAATTAGATTACATGAAGGGTGCCCTGATAAACAAGACCCTATACATGACATAACGCATTGGTCTATAAGAGAGGGATGAGTTTGAGTCGCTTCGCAGGTGGGCTAATTGGAACACTCTTTATCTTAACTTTTGGAGCTGCCATCTATTCGGGCTGGAACCTCTATAGCATTTATCAATCCGAGTTTCCCGATGTAGCGGCATTAAAAGATCGATTTCCCCAAGTCGTCTATTCGAAGTCCGATGGAGAGACTCAGGTCCAGTTTAGTCGCTCAAAACCAGAATCTTGGGTTGATTTGGCGGACGTTTCTAAAGTCGCTGTGGGCGCAATTATCGTGAGTGAGGATTGGGCATTTTATTCCCACAAGGGTTACGACCCTAATCAGATTAAAGAGGCGCTTCTCGAAGACTTAGAGCGAAAGAAATTTGCTTTTGGTGCGAGTACGATTACTCAGCAGGTCGTTAAAAACGTTTTTCTTTATAAGGAAAAATCACTTTGGCGAAAACTCCGCGAAGTTTATCTTGCCGTGAAAATCGAAGAGCGAGTTGGAAAGACCAAAATTCTAGAAACCTACTTAAACATTGTGGAGCTGGGCGAGGGAATTTACGGAATTAAAAACGCCTCCCGCCTATATTTCAACAAGGAGCCTCGAGATCTGAGCGCTAAAGAAGGTGCCTTTTTGGCAATGTTGCTGCCGAGTCCGAAAAAATACAGCCAATCCTTTCGTTCTCGCGAGTTGAGTCATTACGCCAAAACTACTATCGATCGTATTTTGGCAAAGATGATTCGCGCCAATTATCTGACTGAAGATGAAAAGGAGTCAGAAGCGCGACGCCCGCTCTCGTTTGAGAGTCCGTCTGATACATCACTGTAAAAGCGCGCGGCCTACGTCTCTCGGTCAAGTCTGGCGGGTCTTTTCGCTCATTTATAAATAAGATTCGCGCGTCGCAGGGATGCGACATAAGCGCGGAAAAATAGGATGTTTGTTCTTATTTATAAATGAGCGAAAAGACCCGCCAGACTTGACCGAGAGATGTACCCTGTGGGACGCTTTTCGGATGGCTAGAAAGCGCGCTTTAAAGCGGGGAACACTTTTTATTGCGGTAACAATGGCCGCGATTGTTGTGGGTTTGGGCTTTCGCTATTTAACAGGTTCAAAAAAAACCGGCCTCACCCGGGACCACCTTGCCGAAGCGCTGAGAGAGCCCGCTACTTTTTACCAATTTCCAACCGAAGTTACGATTCCAATGGATGACGAGCTTCATCCCTCGCGAGGAAGTCCGATTCAAGTCAAAACAAAGGTCGAATATTCGTTTGACCCCTCTCTTCAGACTTTTATGCAGGATCTCATTCATTCTTACGGTCCGGATTATGGGGCATTCGTTGCAATGGAGGCTGACACCGGAAAAGTATTGTCGATGGTTAGTTTTTCTCGAAAACAGGGGTTTAACGAAAACCTGGCGCTTCGAGCAACATTTCCTTCTGCTTCTGTTTTTAAAGTCGTAACGGCCGCGGCAGCAATCGAAGGAAAAAAGATGTCCGCCGAATCGGTGATTTCGTTTAACGGAAGAAATCACACCCTCTATCGAGGTAACGTTTTAAAATCAAGCGTAACTCGCTGGACGCGGTACATCACTCTCAAAGAGGCATTTGCCCGCTCGGTAAATACAGTTTTCGGAAAAATTGGCGCCTTTAATATTGGTCCAGTGGGTCTTCGACAGTATGCAGATCGCTTCGGATTTGATCGAAGGATTGCATCTGATTTTCCGATGTCGCCCGGTCACGCGGACATTCCAAATGATCCATTCGGATTGGCTGAATCCGCGAGCGGATTTACCAAAGAAAATACAATGAGCCCCATGCAAGGAGCCCTTATAGCGGCCACGCTTGCAAATGATGGAATGATGATGGAACCCTATATTGTACAGTCCGTACATTTAGAAAGCGGAAAATCCATTTATTCGGCATCGCCTCATAAAAACGGACTCGTAGTGGATCCAGAAACTGCGCAGGAGCTACGCCAAATGATGAGGGAAACCGTAAAGAGAGGGACATCGAGCGGAACCTTTAGGGGATTTGCCAAAGGGCCCTATAAGGAGATCGAAGTGGGTGGAAAAACCGGCTCCCTTACCGGTAATAGCCCTAAGGGTCGCTATGATTGGTTCGTCGGATATGCTCAAATGGGAGATAGAAAAATCGCGATTGCCTCGCTTACAGTTCACGAGAAACTTTGGCGGGTAAAATCTTCCTACCTCGCTCGTCGTGCGATAGAGCATTATTTTAAAAAACATGGCAAATTAAAAGAGTGATTCCAAAAGAAACTAAATCCGAAATCATTCGCTACAGCCAGCGCATGGATCAAAAGGGTTGGGTTGCCAATCATGATGGCAATATCACCCTAAGACTTCAGACGGGTGGATTTGCAGCTACCCCGAGTGGTCGTCCCAAATTTGATTTGTCGGAAGACGAAATCCTAGAACTTGATGCTGCCGGAAAAAGGCAGGCGGGCGGATCTGGATCCGCTTTTTCAGAATTTTCAGTTCATCAAAAAATTTTTAAGGCCCGTTCGGATATTCATGCAGTGGTTCACGCGCATCCCCCGCGAGCAACAGCAGTGGGTTGTGCCAACCAAGAAATGCTCACCTCGCCTATTCCGGAGGCCGTTGTGAGTCTCGGACCCGGAGTTCCGCTCGTGGGGCTGGCACTTCCTAACTCGGATGCTCTTTGGTCGGAAATGGACCTGCTTTTGAAATACTATGACGCTATTTTGGTCGGCGGAAATGGTGTTTTTACTTGGGGAAAAACTTTGGAACAGGCTTTTCTACGAATGGAGTTGGTCGAACATCTTGCCGAGATTTTTATTTCGACATTACCGCTAGGGGGGCCACGTATGCTCAGTACGGCCGATATTCTAGCACTTCTCAAAAAACGTGCGGATGCGGGATTAGCGTTACCTCCTGATCCCTCCCGCCCACATTGGTTTCCAGCGGCAAATAAGTAATGGCTACGGTTCACGTCCCGATTTTGGTTGGACCTATGATCGAAGCCCTGGTTACCCCCCTTTTAAACCTTACCGCGGACGCTGAGTCTCATTGGATTGTGGATTGCACCTTGGGCGGAGGGGGACACACCGCCGCATTATTGAAACGCCTTTCAGAAAGGCGCGAGCTACAAAAACATAAAATTTTGGCCGTAGATCGT
>CAYJBA010000177.1:0-6218 GCA_964367865.1 uncultured Bacteriovoracaceae bacterium
AACGGCGTCAAGTCTGGCACCTGGCCTATGAACATCATCATGAGCAAGAAGTGTTAGGTGCGATTCAATCTGTTGCTCCACATGTGGATCATTCGAGTCCTCGTCTTCAGATCGTGACTTGCATCGATGAACGTGAAGAGTCCCTGCGGCGTCATATTGAGGAGCAGGGAGAAGAAATAGAGACACTCGGCGCTGCTGGATTCTTTGGGGTGGCCATGAATTACCGGGGAATAGATGATGTTTCCGCAGCGCCCTACTGTCCAGTTGTAGTGAAGCCTGAGCATACTGTTACGGAAAAAGCGAGGACAGGATCAGAAGAAATGGACGGAGTTCGGCGGACACGTCGAAAACTTTGGGGCACTGTCAATCTTTTTGGCTCAAAGGCTTCACGAGGATTGGTTTTGAGTCCGGTTTTTATTTTGATAGGAGGAGTGGCAGTTATTGCGCTTTCGATTGCAAGGGTATTAGCCCCCGGACGCCTGGTCCGAATTCAAAATTGGTTCTCTCAGACTTGCAATCCAAAGCCGCCAACACTGCTGACTCTATTAAAAAACGAAAGTGAATTGCAGTATTCAAATAAGCCTCATATGGGTTTTACTATTTCCGAAAAAATAGAACGAGTAGGTAGATTTCTTAAAGATTCCGGGCTGGCAAATAGAATGGCGCCCCTGGTTGTATTATTGGGACATGGTTCAACCAGTTTGAACAATCCTCATGAGTCCGCGCATGATTGTGGAGCATGTGGTGGGCGTAGAGGTGGTGCCAATGCAAGAGCGTTTGCAGCTATGGCTAATCATCCTGAAGTTCGAAATGGGCTGAACGTATCTGGTATCTTAGTTTCAAGCGATACTTGGTTTGTTGGAGGTTACCATGACACGAGTACCGATGAGGTGGTTCTGTACGACGAGTCAGCCGTTCCCTCCGCGCAGCGATCCTTATTAGCAAAGGTGCGAGCAGTTTTAGAAAAGGCACGCGCTTACAGTGCGCATGAGCGCACTAGACGGTTTCAGACCTTTCAAAATTCAAATTCAGCTTCTCAAGCGCTTCGTCACGTAGAGGATCGAGCTGCGAGCTGGGCAGAGCCTCGACCTGAATACGGACACTGCACCAATGCCGTGGCCATAGTAGGGAGACGCAGCCGCACTCGGGGTTTATTTCTCGATCGACGCGCGTTTTTAGTAAGTTATGACCCAACTTTAGATAGGGATGCAAGCCAGCTCACTAGAATTCTTGGGGCGGTGGGCCCGGTATGCGCTGGAATCAATCTTGAATATTATTTTTCATCTGTCGATAACGAACGCTATGGTTGTGGAACAAAGCTTCCCCACAATGTTACCGGACTCTTAGGAGTTATTAACGGTCATGCTGGCGACTTACGCACAGGCCTGCCTTGGCAAATGGTTGAACTGCATGAGCCTGTACGATTGCTGATGGTGGTAGAGTCTGACCCTCGAAACTTTGCTAAAGTGATGGAGACCAATGCTGAAGTTCGGCAATTAGTTCAAAATCGATGGATCAGGTTGGCATTGTTGGATCCGTTTGGAAACGACATTTTAATTTATGATCGAGGCGAATTTAGAATCTTTAAAACAAAAAATTTGGGGGTACCTACTGTTGAAAGTTCACGATCTTGGTACGCGGGATTTAAGGATTTTTTACCTCCGGCGCTAATTAGTAAAGCTCGTTCATCAAAAAAATTAGGCAACCCCATTGTATGGCACTGATACTTTTTCTGGAAAAATATTCGGAGATCCTAAATCCTATCTTGATTCACCTGGTATGGGCTGCTCCGATAGCTGTAGGAGCGGGTATTGCAAGTAGCTCCTATCTATTTGGGCTGAGATTGAGCGAAAAAAAAATCATCTGGTTTGTTATGGCGGCGGCATTAGGCCAATTGACTGGAGTGATAGGGTTGTTGTTTCGTTTTCTGATCTTCGGTCCCCAGGTATTTAGATTTAATGATTGGTTTTCGTTGCCTCATTATCAGTTTCGAGTTGTTTATGTGATCGATGGGATATCCGGACCGTTGCTACTCCTCACTGCAGTTATAGGGCTTTTGATCATAAAATTTTCTCGCACCTATCTTCATCGCGACGAGGGTTTTTTGCGCTTTTTTGTTATGACTTCGTGCACTTTGGGGGGAATGGGCCTAGTTTTAATGGCCGGCACTTTGGATATGCTGATTGCTGGCTGGGAGCTGGTGGGATTATCATCCGCTTTACTCATCGCATTTTTTCATCGGAGAAAAACGCCTGTAACGAATGCTTTGGGCGCTTTTGCTACTTATCGTATCTGTGACGTAGGACTTATTGCAGCTGCTGTGATTACTCATCACGGAGTTACTTCGGCTGAAATAAATCATTTGCAAGAATTGAGTTATTCGGAAATGGTTTGGGTGGGTTTTGCCCTTCTTATTGCAGCTGCGGGCAAGAGTGCGCTTTGGCCGGCTTCAGGATGGTTTCCTCGCGCAATGGAGGGGCCGACCCCTTCATCAGCGTTATTTTATGGTGGCCTATCGGTTCACGCAGGGTCCTATCTGTTGCTACGTGCTAGTTCTTTATATGAGCTTTTGCCGTCATTGCGAATTGTTGTGATTTCTATTGGCGTCCTAACAGCATTTCATGGTTGGGCTTCACATAGAGTGCAAGCCGATGCGAAAAACAAGTTGGCCCTGGCCACAATGACTCAAGTGGGGGTGTTGACCTCGGTAATCGGATTAGGTTGGCCGAGTTTAGCGGTAGCTTTGATATGTGGACATACTGGTTTAAGAATTTACCAGTTTCTTCGAACGCCCAATTTATTGCATGACGAACATCTGGTTCACTCAGCGGTGGGTGAACACAAAAATTTAAATAAACAGAGTGATCGGTTTTCAAGATTCAACCGCATATTATACAATTACGGTTTTGCTTTTGGGTATTTGAATGAAGTAATGGAGCGAATGGTCGTCAAACCGGTTACTAATTGGTCAAAGTGGGCGGACGCACTGGAGGTGAAGGCGGCTTTTAGAATCGGAAGCTCCGTAAAAAAAATATGATCATTATTTCGATTGTTTTTAGTATCGCCCTATTTTCAGTATTTCTCGGCTCTCCACGGAGCAAGATGAACTGGATCGAAATGTCGCTTGGCACTTGGAGAGTCATCGGACTTTGGATCGGAATACCCCTGTTGATTGCGGGAGGGGGGGCTGGGTTTTCGCCTGGAGCTGAGTCTTTGTACAATCTACCGCTTCTTTTAGCGAGCGGGGCGATTTTTCCGTTTCACTCCTGGGTTGTCGCTCTATTTGAGAGAATGCGCCCCACTGCTGCAGCATTGATTATTTCTTTAGGGGCGGGTTCTATAGTGTGGTTTCGGATATTCGCTCACTTCAGTTCAACAGAGCTAAATTCCGGTATCGAGTTTTTGGCGTTGTTTACCGCGGTGTATGCTGCTCTTTTGGCGGGAATTCAAAAAAAAGCGCGACGCCTCGTCGGTTGGTTGTGCGTAAGCTTAAGTGCGCAGATCGTCTGCGCAAGTTGGGGATCCGCAAGTCTTGGAAGTTCGGCCGCTCAAGTGCTTTCGATTGCACTTTTCTTGTGTGCTCCGGCACTCGCCCTTTGCTTAGAGGCGATTGAGATTCGTACTCGTGATTCTAGTTATAGTAGTCATAGGGGACTCGGAATTCGGGCCCCCTTGTTATCTACTCTCTTTCTTATTTTCGGTTTAGTGATTGCAGGATTACCTGGATTAATGAGCTTTGTAGGTGAGGATTTGCTGTTTGCATCTGCCTATTCAAATATTGGAATTCCAAGTTTTTTCCTTATTCTGGCGGGCGGTCTCAATGCAATTGCTGTTTTTCGAGCCCACGGATTAATTTTTTTAGGCGTAATTCCAAAAATTCAGATACAAGATCTCCAGCTTCGGGAGAGAGTAGCGCTCGGCATACTTTTGGTCAGCCTGTTGGGGTACGGAATCTGCCCTAAACATTTAATTTCCAAATTGATTCCGAAAACCCCAGTCTCCAATACAAAAACTGAAAAGGAATCCTCATGAGCACCGATCGTACCAGGCACATCTCTACTAAAGAAATCATTGTCCATAATTATTTAGGTAAGGATGTATTTGCATCTTTAGTTGTGTTTCTCGTGGCACTACCGCTTTCAATCGGTATTGCACTGGCCAGCGGAGCTCCAGTTTCAGCGGGCATAATTGCAGCAATTTGCGGGGGTATTTTAGTAGGCATATTTGGAGGGGCACCTCTGCTAGTCAGTGGGCCTGCTGCTGGACTTACTGTTATGGTCTTTGGGTTTATCCAAGAGTTTGGGTTTCAAACCACCTGCATGATTGGCGTTGCAGCTGGCCTGCTTCAAATTGTAGCCGGGCTTTCCAAGACCGCGAGAGTGGCGCTAGCAATTTCACCTGCGGTTATTCATGGCATGCTTGCTGGCATAGGAATTTTAATTATTTTGTCTCAGATTCAGGTAGTGATGGGTTTTTCGCCTCTCGGAAATGCATGGTTAAATATTGCTGCCATTGGAAAAAAATTCCCAGACGCATCGCTCGCCACTCTCATGATGGGCCTCTTAACGGTAGTGGCGATTGTCGTGTGGCAAAAAATTCCTTCGAAGAATTTAAAACTGATCCCGGCCCAGCTCGTGGCGGTAGCTCTGGCGACCCTAGTATCTGTCGTAATGGCTCTTGATGTTCCACGTGTAGTTTTTTCAGAAAGCATTTTTCAAGCAATACAGATTCCAAGTCTGCCTCATGATATTAACTTAGTGAGTTTTATCGTTGCAGCTATTTCTTTAAATATAGTCGCAAGTACCGAATCCCTATTGAGCGCCATTGCGACAGATAAGCTTCATCGGGGTCCGAGAGCCAATTTGGATCGTGAGCTTGTTGGGCAAGGAATCGCCAATGTGGTTTCCGGAATGATGGGCGGACTGCCCGTTACGGGTGTAATCGTTAGGTCCGCTGCAAATATCGCTGCGGGCGCGCAGAGTTGGCTGTCCGCTTTTCTCCACGGAATATGGATACTACTTTTTGTGACTCAGCTGAGTTTTATCATCGTTCATGTGCCACTTGCGGCATTAGCTGGGCTGCTGATCTTTGTAGGCTATCGCTTGATTGACCCTCAGCATATCAGGGAGCTAAAACGACGGGGAGAACTGTCCATTTATTTAGCAACAATTGTGGGTGTCGTCGGAATCAATCTTTTGGCAGGGATAGGAATTGGAATTGCTTTAGCGGTTTTTCGCCTACTGCGAAACATGTCTTATTTAAACGTAAAGGTGGATTCTTCGGGCAAGGAAGTGGACGTAAATATTTCTGGAGCGCTTACTTTTCTTGGCGTCCCCAAGGTAAATACCGCCTTGTCTGAAATTCCAAGCGGAACCCATGTGAAAGTCGATTTTGCTTTAGACATTATTGATCACGCTGGATTTGAAGCCATTCACGATTGGAAAACCAACCATAAGAACACGGGGGGTACGGTAAAAATGGAGTCATTAGAGGATATTTGGAATGAAAATCGGCACTCCGCGGCAAGAAAAAAAAGTGGAGGATTGCATAAAACTAGGGTTTTCAACTGAAGTCAGTTGATCGAGTTTTATCGGGATGTGGTAATAAGTCCGAACATGATTAAACAAAATTTTCAGGTGGTTTTGGATGAAGAAACTGAACTTAAACTTTTATCTATTGCGGACGCAGATACACTTTTTGAAACAATAGCTACTCACCGAAAATATTTGCGGCTATTTTTACCTTGGCTAGACAGAGTCCAAGCTCCTTCGGACTCTGAGAAATTTATCGAAGTTTCATCGCGTCAGTTTGAAGAAAAATCCGGCATGCAAGTTGGCATATGGTTTCGAAAAAAATTTATCGGTGTTATTGGATTTCAGAAAATCGATTTGAGAAATAGAAAAGTGTCTCTCGGATTTTGGCTCGTAGAATCAGCACAAGGCCACGGGAAAATGACTCAGGTCTGTCTTGCCATGCTTAAGTATGCATTTAACGATCTTAAATTAAACCGGGCCAGCCTCCGTTTACCCAGTTCAAATCAGCGGGCGCGCAAAATAGCGGAGCGACTCGGATTTTCGCACGAGGGAGACCTCAAACAGGCGGAGTGGTTCTATGACCATTTTGAGGATAATGCGCTTTACGGACTTCTAGAGTCTACCTGGCGCGATATACGCAGGTAAAAAAAGCGCTTCATTTTCATTATTGCTTCGCGTTATTGA
>CAYJBA010000178.1:0-6187 GCA_964367865.1 uncultured Bacteriovoracaceae bacterium
GTCCCGACAAAACCACAACTTCATCCACTTTGCGTAAAGTAAAAGTTACGTTCGCCTGGCGCAATTGGCCAGTTGTTCCGGGCCGGCCGAGGTTCGGTTGAGTCGCTTCGACTTCGTCCGCGCGTTTAATAGTGTCTTTAACCCACGCTTCTTCTTGCGTGAACTCGAGATCCGTTTCGGTGTCACCGATTTCGTTTAAGTAAATCTTCATCTTAGGCTACCCATTTTAGAGGGCCGGACATTATCTTTTGAAGGTAGTTGAGTCAACCTTTATTAGAGAATGTGAGCTCCATTGAAACCGAAGATAGGCCCAGTTTTCGAGGGCTTATGAGCTTTAGGGGAGCCGGCGAGAGTAAATGCCAAATCCCGTCCCCGAAATCTGAAAAACTTGGCCCTTTTCTTGGGAAAAGCGCACTAATGTTTTGACCACCCCCGGATGCGCTTCGTTCAAGTCGTGCCAAAGAATCGTTCCAGAGGGGCTTAGGACTCGAAAAGCGTTTTCTGTGTCTCTTGAAACGTCCTCGAATTCGTGGCCCGCATCGATCAATATAAAGTCCAATTTTGCATTGTAATCTTTGAACTTAAAGTCTCGGGTATTAGCTTGGACAACTTTTGCTCGAGGGGATTGAAGAATAGCGAGTAAATCTTTGTTTTCGATGAGGGGGGCGACATCCACTCCTACAAATTCGCTCGTATCCGGTAGATTCAAAAAAATATTCGCTGCAGACCAGCCTCGAAAAGTTCCTAGCTCTATCGCCAAATCCGGACGAAGTGTTCGGACCAGTGCACAGAGTACACTCAGCTCGTAGTTGGACATCAGGGCGGCGTCATCAAAGAGTGTTTCGCCAAAACTCATATTTTTAAGCCTCAAATAGGATCGAAATCCGACTTGATCGATAGTGGGAAAAAGTGCATCAATTTCCATTTTCTTAATATGTGGAAACGGCGAAATTTGGGCTTCTCTCAGGTGGGAGCGATAAATCTGCGTGAAAAACCGCTTACCTTCTGAACTTCCCCAAAGCGCCAGAAAAAATTTTCGAATCAGAAAATGGGTGACAGCGATAAATTTTACGCCTTGATTGAGATGAAAATGCAGGGCGTTACTTAAGGCATGGTTTTCCACATTGGTCCCCTTTCAGTTTCCATATCAAATTTTTTTTGAAAAACTTCCGAGATTTTACCCCCAAGATCTTTAATGGGTCCGAGGTGACATGTTTGAGGCTATTTCTGAGAACCTGTTCAGCGGAGGTTTGAGTGCGCTTTGCCTCGTTATTGACCCAATCCCGGTAGCTTTTTGAAAGTAACTTTCCGCCTCCGGCCAGACCTCCTCCCACTAAGCGAGCTGCGCCGCCCTGATTTCTTACCTTCAGTGGTCCGAAAGAATGCCAACGCTGAGAAGAAAGACCACCTGAGGTAATGCAATCTGAAATTATGCACACGGGGTTTGGGTGATGCGCCTTGAGCGTCCAATCTATGACTTCGAGGCTTACATGGGCTCCATCGACAATTAACTCGATATAGGTATTTTTTCGTCCTAGCGCGGCCCCTAAAATACCTGGGTCTCGGTGGTGAAAACTCATGGCGTTCCAAGCATGAGTGACACCAGAAAATCCGTGTGAAAATAAATAGTTAGCATCATTATGTGAAGCTTTAGAATGCCCTAACGAAAGGAGTACCTTGTTTACTCGCGCCCACTTGAGCAGCCAAGAAATGTCTTTTTTTGAAATCGCCTCAGGCGCAAGCGTAATGATTTTAATCGTTCTATGGCTTGCCTTCCAAAGGGATTCAAGTTC
This sequence comes from uncultured Bacteriovoracaceae bacterium, assembly GCA_964367865.1. Classification (GTDB taxonomy): domain Bacteria; phylum Bdellovibrionota; class UBA1018; order UBA1018; family UBA1018; genus CAYJBA01. The sequence goes on from CAYJBA010000178.1 coordinate 1,794, forward strand.
CCCGCGATTAAATCTTCTGATTGACCTCACCGGATGAGCGCCGCAAGCGTGGGGCGCTATAAAAGGGCCCTCGAGATGTATACCCAACGGGAACGCGCCCGAAAAATCAGGGTCCTGGCGCGTATTTACGATCCAGTCTCCAAGCCGTGCGACAGAGGTGAGCAACTCCCCAATGGGTATGGATAGCGTAGTGGGGCAAAAACCTGCGATTCCAGTCTGTGCGAGTTTGTTAGCAAGGAGAGTAAGGTCTTTACTCGAGGCGCTCATGAGATCAATTCCAAAGGCACCATGAAAATGAATATCGATTAAACCTAAAGAAGTGATGGACTTTGGGCGCCATTTTTGATGTTTACTCTTGACGTGAATATTGCGGCGTGGCACCCAATTAACGTACCATGAGGAAACTTCAGAATGAAAGCGTCTAAAACACCACTTAAGAACGCCCCCAAGAAAACAGAAAAGGGCGGATTTTTGGGAAAAGTGATCGCAGCCGTCAAGGGATCTCCCGCTAAAAAAGCTGCAGCTTCTCCTAAATCTTCGGGTAAAATGCCCGCTGAACCTAAGGTCACTTCTAAGCACGGGCCTAAATCCACGGCTGCGATGAAGGGAGCCTCTAAAGGGGTTTCAGCCCCTGCAAAAGATGCCGGCAAAAAAACAGCCCTAAATGCAGCTCCCAAGGCCGCACAAAAATCAGCAGCTCCCGTGATCTCAAAAACGGCTGCTCCTAAAGCTGCTCCTCAGAGTAAAAAGTCAGGCGGCAAAGGGGCTGGATCAGGATTTGGAGTCTCTTTAAGAAAAAACTCTTCGGATTCTCATGGAGAAGTCTGTCGCGAAGTAGCATGCGAAGGGCTTGCCACAACCGGCGTTTACTGTCGGATGCATTATATTAAAAATTGGAAAAAAATTAAGCGCAAAGAACTGATTCTAAAGGAAAAGAAGCTCAACCAGTATATCGAAGAGCTAGTCGCTAAATATCCTGACAAGTATATAGAAGCAATTCGAACGGATTTGGCGAATGAGAGAGATTTCTCTAAAGTGATTCATGACCTCGATCTCGATGAGGGAATCGATGAATTTAACGAAGAAGGCGAAAACGCGGATTCGATCGTAGATTCAATTAAGCGAGAATTCGAAGACGAAGGCGAAGGATTTTGATCGAGCGGTTCGAATTTGGCCTCGACTGAATACGAACTTAGCTTTTAGATCCCTATCACTGAAATAGCGAAAATACCTGTTTATAAACGCTTACTGCGACATTCTGAACCCTGAGGCTTTCTTCTACGGTGAAAGTGTAGAGCAGGCCTCGAAGAAGCTTCTGTTCTTCCAAACCGATCTTGCCCGCATTGGCTTTTGCGATGATCAGAATTTGATTGAGAGCGTTCAGGGTTTTTTCGACCTGTGCGGAGGGATTTTGGAGAGCGTTAAAATCAAGGGATTCGAAAGGGCTGTTTTTCTTGAGCGCGTCAATCGCATTTTTTCGACCAGGCAACAATCTTTCTAGACGCGTTTTATTGCCCTCACTTACAGGTAAATCTCGATCTAAGACGCTGGACAGGCTTTGGTAAACGCTTTTAGGCGTAAACATACCGATCATTGTGGTTTCGGCCACGTCATCTCCGATGGCTTGATTAATTGTTCGGGCGAGGTAAGACGAGCAGTTTTTAGAAAGGATGTTGTAGTTCTGATTGAGGCGACGGGTATCTTTGTTGATGATATACGCCAAGACTCGAATCTGGAGCCTGGTTAAGGCCAGTATTCTTTCGGAAATATCTCGTCCCTCCACTGAGATGGTCTCAAGCCATTTGAGCTGGTATTTAATGGGGGAGACTTTAAGTTCGAGCTGGCCTGTTGCGCCTTTAAAATAAAATTCTAAATTAGAAACTCTAAAATTTTTAGCATATTCTTGTTTCTGTTCCAGTTCGCTTTGTGTTTCAAATCCAGTTAATGTCGGCGCGCCTGCGATTGTGCCTCCGGCTTCGATCACCACATCTTCGAACGGATGGGCGGGATTGCTGTGAAAATGCAGAGCTGCGTGTCCAAATCGACTTTCGGCGCTTTCTGTGGTCGCCGATATCAGCATAAAGCCAACACTTTTGACTTTGCGGGGGTCGATTGGAGAGTTCATCTCCTCTGGACAGTCGGCGGGTTGCACTCGAGAAGGACCGACCCAATAATAAAACCAAACGTAGGACTTTGGATGCTTACATATAAAATCAGAGTCAAAAAAGAAGCCCTCAGCTTGGGTCGAAAGATCTTCTTTTGCACTGTCTTGGCCCTGTTCACGGTAAAAACCTTCAGCGCTGTTGGTATCTGACGTTAAAATTCCCAAAGTGCGACTCCAGCTATTGATTTCTCGAAAGCTGTCACTCTTGCTAAAACCAAGCGTGGCATCGAGGTGGTGAGGCAGTTCGTGGGCTATTATTTTTTTAGAAAAGACTTCATTGAGCTGGTAGATTTTTCCGTCGCGGACAAGGCTAAAGGTGCGATCGGAGAAAACAATTTTGTTTGAAAACCCAGAATACCCAGAATACGAAGAAGCCAAATGTACGCGATTTCTGCCCAAATCTCCTTCGTCTTTGGAGTCCGTTGATGGGTCAATATCGCACTCCTTGTCGAAAAAGAAATCATTGTTAATCGAGGAATATACAGGTGGAAGAGCATCAAACGTTTCGCGGATTAAACGGATTTCGCGTTCACTGAAGTTGCAGTTATTTTTTTTATGAAATCGAATGGGATAGGGGATGGATTGAAGTTTATAAAATACTGATTCTGCGGACTGAGACAGCACTTGAGCGGATGGCTCGTTCGCAAAAGTGGAGTGAGCTGCGGCTAAAATCAATCCAACCAAGAAGGGCTTTAAACTGGGTCTCACAAAACCACCCTTACAATAAATTGGGAACCCAAAGAGGTAATTCTCTTTCGGGTTCCCAAATCATTTTAACAACCTAAATTACTGACGAATGCCGTTAGCGAGCACGTCTTTAGCAGCTTCGCGGAGTTCAAGTCCGTGCTGATCTGCATAGGCGCCGAGAAACGAAGGAACAAAAATTTTATTTTCTTCGTTTAACATCGTAGCTTCGCGCTCAATCATCATGTTGTTCACTTCAGCTCTATTATTGATCGCGCAAGCAACCAAGGTGGTGAGAGTGAGAGGGGGAGCAGTTGTGGTTGTAATTAACCCCAAAACAACATCTCCGTCTGTCGCATTTCCGTCGCTGCATCTTGCGTGAGCCGCAGGGCTAGTAAGCAAAGCACTGATAGAAAGTGTGAGTGCTAAACTCAGAACAGTTTTCATTTTCATAAAGGCTCCTTTTTTCTACTGGTTTTTCTACTGGTCTTTCCACCAGTGAAAGTTGAAACGGTTTAAATTACGAAAGGGGGTTTATACTACCGGTCTAAATTAGTCAATTAATTATAATGCAGAGCATTAAATTTTATAAAATGGGCTAACTCGTATTTTTAGAATGTTAAAATTATTAAATAAAATCAACAATTTAGTGCAGAGTTCCCGTGCCTGAGCTACCCTTAGGGTTTTTAGTTCCTTTTGGACCGGTAACAAATAGCTCTTCAGTCTGTTGTTGCTCCAAGGCCTCGCGCTTCTTGCGATCTGGGTCATTTGCATCAAGCCATTCGTCTGTGATTGCATCGATTTCAGGGTTTGATTTATCGAGCATGACATAGACTTTTCGCTTTTCGATGACCACTGAAGTCCACTCAAAGGGGACATCCTCTAGGGCCGCAAGTGATCTTGCCGAAATTTGCTCAAGCACTTTGGGGTCATCCGAATTGAGAAGTGTATTATAGACGGCGCCAATTGCATCAACCGCGTTAGCGAGTAAATCTTGGACGGTAGGTTTGTTGGCTTTAGGATCAAAATCAAGACTTGCATAGACAGTGGTTGCGGCAAGCTGGCCTTTTTCTAAGAGCGAAACACAAAGCACGACTTCATTCGTAAATATTTCGCCAATCGCTTTAAAATAAATTTTGCTCGAAGTGATTTTATTGAGGGCCTTTAAGCCCGCGTCGAAGTTGTTCTTGAAAACATCTCCCACCATTTTTAAATAATCCTGTGGAAGGGGAGAGGACTTACCGGTCGAACTCAGCCTGCGCTCCATTAAATAATCTCCCTGGGTAAGCTTTTTTCGGTGGGCATTTCGCCCAACTGAACTTTTACTTCAGCCTTTTTCATTCCTCTTACAATTTTTAGAGTGACTGTTTCAAGGGGACGGTGCTTGGCGAGTACCCGCTCGAGATCAGCCGGGTCTTGAACTGCGATTCCGTCAATTGAAGTAATAATATCGCCACGCTTCAGTCCGGCCGAATGAGCGGGTCGACCTTTAACTAGGTTATAAACCAAAACGCCCCGGTCTGTCCCAAGTTCATAATGCTCGGCA
>CAYJBA010000179.1:0-6106 GCA_964367865.1 uncultured Bacteriovoracaceae bacterium
ATTCAAGGACTTTTTATCATCGATGATCCCACTCCTGAGGCCATAGTAGCCGCTATTAAAAAAATCGAATCGCTACCCACGGACTCGACCTCACGCCAAATGCGTGCTACGAAAAATCGAAGCCTACTTCATACCTGGCACGACGTCGCAAAAATCGCGCTCAGCGCCGTGAAGGAAGCCCAGAGAAAAAAATGAATAAATCTGAATCACTTTACCCTCAAACACTCTGGGATCACGAATATCACGATCACCAGTTTGAGCTTCCGCGCGAAGGGGACCAAGTCAGGATCTGGCTTGAAAATGCGATATCCAATTTTCCGATTGCTCGGGACGCTAAAGGCCTCCTCACTTGCCTTGAAATTGGATGCTTTCCCGGGCGGTACTTAGCTGTGATGGGCCAAAAAGGATTTGAACTCAGTGGAATCGACCAAACACCACGTGTGACTTCGGATATGCCTGCCTGGCTCAAAAGCCACTCTTTCAGTTTGGGCGAGATCACTCGCGGTGATTTTTTCGAATACCAGCCCAAGCATAAATTTGATGTCGTATACTCGGTAGGATTTCTCGAACACTTTACCGATTGGAGCAAAGTACTGATCAAGCACTGCGATTGGGTTAAATCCGACGGGTTGCTTTTAATAATCGTTCCGAACTTTCAAGGATGGTTTCAAAAACTATTTCACCGGATTTTCGACCGTGAAAACATGGATCGCCATTGTGTGGACTCCATGAATCCATATGCTTGGGTTCCAATCGTCGAATCCCAGGGGTTTCAAGTTCTTGAGTGTGGATATTTTGACAAGCTTGATTTTTGGATCGGATGCCAGCGGCAGCCCCTACTTAAGAAAATAATTTTCTGGGGAATACGAGCGATTAAACCCGTTTTTAAAATTCTGACACCCCGGAGATCGCGAGCATTTTCTCCCTATTGCGGCCTAATCGCAAAAAAACTTTCTAAGAGTGACCTATGAACGCAAAGAAAATCCTCTGGATTATTCCTGAGAAAAAAGGCGGGATTCGCTGGTATGGCGACGCTCTAACCTCTGCCTTGAGAAAACAAATAAAGAACTCGAATGGCGATTTTGAAATACTCGATCCTATTTATTTTTACGAAGATGCCATTACAAAACTTAGGGACCTCAATCCTGACGTAATTCATATTCAACATGAATTTGGCGTATTTGGGTCAAAGGTTCCGGGTCTATATCGATTTCCGAAATGGATATCGCAAGTACGAAGTGCATTTCCGAAATCACGCATCGTTGCGACTGCCCACACGGTTTTAGATAAAAACTACAAATATCCGATTGCCGGTCGAGGTTGGCAGACTCCCTTAAGATGGCTCGTGAACCAGTTTGCCCTACCATTTTTTAGACCATTTTGGACGGAACGAACATGGGGAATTCTCGACGGAGTGGTGGTGCATTCTCCCCATTTAGTAAATACGATTAGGGAATCTGGATGCCCGACTGCTAAAAGTATTCCACTTTTTGTATCCCCTTCTCCGCAGGTCGACCTCGAAACTCCGCGACAAAAAAAGCTCCTTGTGTTGGGTTATTTCTCTCCCGAAAAGGGGCAGGACATTGCGATTCAAGCCCTCGCACATCTTACAGCAGATACCCAATTGATTTTGGCGGGCGGGCTTAGACGCAATGCCGATCGCCCGTACTTTGAAAAATGTAAACGCCTCATTAATGAGTTAAACTTGTCGGACCAGGTCAGCATTACCGGATATGTCGATCGCGATCAATTCGATCAGCTTTATGAAGAAGCGGCTTTAGTTATCGCGCCCTTTCGGGAATCTTCGGGATCAGGATCTCTATCCCATGCACTAGCTCACGGGACCGCAATTCTCGCGTCCGACATCCTGATTAATCAAGAATACGAAAGCCTAGTCAAGGGATGTCTGGCTTTTTTTAAATCGGAAGACTCAAAAGATTGTGCCCATCAGATCCAGTTATTGCTCAAGAACTCACCTAAACTCATTGCCCTACGTAAAGCGGCTCGCGATTATGCTGAAGCCTGGAACCCGGACCAAGTGGCAAAATCCTACCTCGAGTTTTATGACACGATAGAAAATCCTAAAACACTTTGAAACTCTTAGAAAAATAGGTATCTTACTTCCATGAAACGCGCCCTGATCACCGGAATTACCGGTCAAGATGGATCTTACCTCACCGAGTTTTTACTTAAAAAAGGTTATAAGGTGTATGGCTTAACTCGCCGCTCAAGCAATTTAACTACTGATCGCATTTCGCATATTTTGCACAAGATAGAACTCATTCAAGGTGATTTACTCGATCAATCCTCGCTGCTCGATGCAATCGCCGACTCACAGCCCGACGAAGTCTATAACCTTGCTGCTCAAAGCTTTGTTCATACTTCTTGGAACCAACCTGTACTCACAGCTGAATTTACTGCGGTGGGAGTAACGAAAATGCTCGAAGCGGTAAAGCGCGTCGCCCCAAAGGCCCGTTTTTACCAAGCCTCGAGTAGCGAAATGTACGGAAAAGTTCAGTCGGTTCCTCAATCTGAAACGACCTCGTTCTATCCGAGATCGCCTTATGGAGTTGCTAAACTCTATGGTCATTGGATTACCGTTAATTACCGCGAATCCTTTGGAATGCATGCTTCAAGTGGCATCCTTTTTAATCATGAGTCCCCACGCCGAGGCGTCGAATTTGTGACTCGAAAAATTACATATAATGTCGCATTGATTAAACATGGTTTGGCTACCGAGCTACGCTTAGGAAATTTAGACGCGAAACGTGATTGGGGATACGCCGGTGATTACGTTCAAGCGATGTGGCTTATGCTTCAGCAAGATAAGGCCGATGACTACGTGATTTCGATGAACCAGACCCACTCGGTTAAAGAATTCGTAGATCTCGCCTTTGCTCGTGCGGATTTAGATCCCAAGAAATACGTAAAAGTAGACGAAAAATTTCTTCGTCCCGCAGAAGTCGAACTTCTGATGGGTGATCCGTCCAAAGCTAAACGCGTTTTGAATTGGGAACCGAAAACCACATTTAAGGAACTCGTGCACATGATGGTGGATTCGGATCTTAAGGTGGTTTCTGAAAACAAAGGCAAGAGGACCATCTAGTCGTGGATCGAAAGGTCCTCATCACCGGTGCCCAAGGATTTATTGGCTCTCAGTTGAGCTTACTGCTCAAGGGCGACGGCTACTCCGTTCATGGCCCGAGTGCCGATATTACCGATTGGGAAGCGCTTTTCACAGAAGTTAAAAAAGAACGCTGGGATGCTATCGTTCATTTAGCAGCTCTAAGCCACATGCCCACCTGTGACAAAGACCCTTCAAAAGCTTTTCAGGTCAATTTAACAGGGACTGCGATGCTGCTTGAAGCGGTCAGGCGGCACTGCCCAAGTGCGCATTTTCTTTTTTCGAGTTCCGCACAAATTTATGCGCGCCCTGAGGGCAGCGAAATTGAAAAAGGGGTGTTATTTGACGAAACTCGTAAAATCGTCCCACAAAATCTTTACGGTCAGACAAAATGGGCGTCTGAACTTTTACTTTGTGATTTCGCGAAACGCGAAGGAACACCTGTAACAATTCTTAGGTTATTTAATCATACCCATCGTTCACAGCTACCGGATTTCTTTTTGCCCCATCTTTATAATCTAATGAAAAACCATAAACCGGGAACTTCGGTTGAAATCCCGGTAGGTAATCTACACGTCAGAAGAGACATTGGTTCAAGTCAAGACTTAGTCCGCGCGATACGGGCGATTTTAAAAAAATCTGCTCCCAAAGGTGAAGCCCAAATTTTTAATGTCTGTAGCGGGAATCCAAAACACCTAGGAACACTAGCCCAGAAATTAGCTGACCGTCTGGGTCTTATAGCAAAATTTATCGTTGATCCGGAACGGGTAAGGCCGGGAGAGCCCTCGGTAATTTGCGGATCTCATCGGAAATTAACAGACGCGACAGGTTGGGTTCCACATGCCAAGACCGAAGATCAGCTCATTGATACATTCTTAGCCTGAAGAATCAATCACCGTAAATTTCGGAAGCGGAAAAACAAGACGCCCACCTGCCTTGAGATAGGCCTGCTCCCTCGGTAAAATTCCTGCCTTAAAATGCCAAGGTAAAACAAATAGGTAATCAGGTTTTTTTGCACGGGCTTCTATTTCAGAAATGATGGGAATTTTTGTGCCAGGAGTGCTGGCTCCAAATTTATCTTCATTTACTTCAGCAATGAAGGGCATATCTTCTGAAGTGACATGGCACCATTGAAGTAAAACATTTCCCTTAGTCGACGCTCCGTAACCAAAAACAGTTTTTCCGTCGCGCTTGGCTTGATCAAAAAACGCGCGAATGGTTTTACGGTGTTCTTCGGTGTTTTTTCTAAACTCATCAAAAGGACGAAGGGAATTGAGGCCGCGCTCTTTTTCTTGCGCAAGAACTTCATTTATTTTTGCCGTGATCTCCGGATATTTTGCTGATTTTTTAGACATCATAATGGAAAAACTGCCACCATTAATGTCATTAAACTCCAAATCAACGATCTTGAAACCATTTCTATCTGCCATGTATTTGATCTGGTGAAGCGAATAATATTCTAAATGCTCGTGGCAAACTGTGTCGTAGGAAACAGTATCAAGCATGAATGGCATATAACTTTGCTCAAAAACCCAAACCCCATCATCAGCAAGGCATTCAAAAATCTCTCGTACGAATGTCTGGGGACGCTCCAGGTCATAGAACATCGCGATTGAGGTAATGATCTTTACTTTACGAATTCCCAATTTACGAGAAACTGTAGCCTTAGAGAAAAAATCGGGTATGAGATCAATATGCGATGGATAATACTTTTTAAACTTGGGCCCTGATGGGTCCACTCCAATAAGAGTCGGGCCTGAGCTAGGATAGTTTTGAAGCAAAGTACTATCATTGGCACCAATATCAATAACAAGATCCTTAGGACTCAAGTCAACCATGCTTAAAATTCTTTCTACCTTGGACTTGAGATGTCGAACCATTGATTGATTGAGTCCAGATCGATAGCCGTAATGATCGCCATAGAGTTTGGATAAATCATAATTATGAGCAAGTTGTACGAGGTCGCAGGAACCACATTTTAGGAGCTCAAGAGGCCCTTGGGGCACATCTGTCTCTTTTGTTTTTGGAAAAACTCCAGTCAAAGCCTGCATGCCTAAATCCAGAACGGAAGTAAGGTCTTTACCTTCGCAAATCCGGCAATCCTGAATACGCGTATAGATGGGTTTAGACATCGTTACTGACCTCTCTTCTGACCGATTTGAGATTGGACCAATTTCCATAGGTTCTTTACCTTTAGCAAGTTGTAACTAAATCAGTCTACTAAAAAGCCAGAAATCTAAACCAAAAGGCCCTGAGGGTTTGTCCTTACATTCAATACAGGAGCGGATTTCGTTGCTCCTCCTGGTCTCTCGGCCACTATAATGGAATAGGTAAAAACATCTTTGGGTCCAAAATAATATCGAACGATGTCAAAACCCTCGTTCTTAAAAATTTCAGTTACATGCCGACGCGAACGGACACGCGTGATTTCGTCTGGGTGAAACTTCACTTTTTGACGTCTGAGAATGGTCTTAAAAAACCAAGTCAATGCTTTAAAAAAAAGGACCGATAATCCAAACTCAGGCGGCCAAAACGCAATGACTCGGCCCCCAGGTTTTAGCACTCTACGAAATTCCTTTAAAATTTGGTGAATTTCAGTTTCTGAAAAATGTTCCATCACGCCGAGATTATAGATTCCGTCCATCGCTTGATCTGGGAGAGGTATTTGAAAAATACTTCCATGCAAAACTTTGCCTTTACCTTGAAGCGTTCTCCTGAAAAAGTTCAGGGCATTTACCGAAATATCGAGTCCCGTGATTGAAACACGCGCGGCGATATCCGTGTCCACCTGGCCGCTTCCGCATCCGGCGTGTAGGATCTGCGCGCCTGGAGCAAAGTATCGAGAAACAAAATAATTGAGAGTGCGCTTGATAATGAATTTTCGATAAAATGCCGCAACCGTATCGTAGAGAATACCACCCGCGTGCTTATGTTCTCTCCAATAATTATCCCATCCTTGATCGTCTTGGAGATGAGGATTAA
>CAYJBA010000180.1:0-6100 GCA_964367865.1 uncultured Bacteriovoracaceae bacterium
ATTACCTTATTTTTTCGGTCATTGAAGACTATTACCACGTCGATATTGTTTATAGCGCTTGGGCCTATAGCATCATTGGCTTAGGTTCGATGTTTGCAACTCTCATGTTACGGGACGGACGCATCCAATCTGCTTCAGTTCTAAGAAAGCTCCCAGATTCAGCCCTCGCAGCGATGGCGCTTTTTCTCTTGGCTCTTACACGAATCGGCTTTATCCGAATGCCCGCTCTGATTCTTGCGATTGCAATTCTAGGTATCGGGGGCCTTTGTAACGGAGTCAATGCGGTGACCACTCAAAGCTTGCGTAGAAAATTTGCAACGCCCGATCAGTTTCCAGAAATTATCGGGCTTGAACTTGTGCTGGGGCGGATTACCGATTGGGCAGTTGCTACTTTGGCATTTATCTCATTGAAACAAGGTTTGATCTCCTACGAAAAAGGAATCTGGCTTTCGGCAGGCTCCTTAATTCTTTTAGCTCTTTTTCACTTGGATAAAGAGCTACTAAAAGAATGAGTTGAAGCCAGATTTTCTTATTAAGAAATGTGAAATAAAAATATGCGGAGCAACTGAGTTCAGATATGGAAGGAAAAGGCAGGTAGGCTCATCGGGCGCGGGCCCAAGAAATACAATAACTAAAGCCAGCGTTTTTTACAGTTTGGACATTTATCATATGAAACAGGTGGCATTCCAGACGGTCCAGCCATAATCAACAAAGGTAGATAAAGCGGAAAATATGCGAAAATTCTTGAATTACAGTTTTTACACTGCAAAAAAAGCAGCCCAAACAAATAAGAAATGAAGCTTGAGACTAACGACCATTTTCCAAGAATTTCATTTTCAATAGAATATCCTATAATCGAAACCAAAAAACCTAAAATCATTAAAATTCCACAGACTGCCGCGATTGGTTTTCTCAAATTAGAAGTCCGCCTCATATAATATTACCACAGGTTTGAAACGATTCAAAAGCTGACTCAAAATCAAATGGGGTCTCTCCGAGTGGAACGCCAAGCATACTCGGTCCAGCTGGGCTAGTAGCTCCATAGTAACAAAGTCCACGCTTGAGTCCTCTTTTTATCATCTCAAGAAAAGGATCTGGAGCAGTATAATCAATTTGTATGCCCTCACCTCTGAACCCAATTTCAACTTCTCTCGATGCTATCAAACGGGATGGTCCTCCAGATTGAGTTCCCGCACCTCCTAAACCTGGTCGCGATTCATTTTCGACAATAGATCGAAGTTCTCCTCTCGCGCTAAACTTACCCTCAGGCTGCGCCACCGGATTCTTTCCCGCAGCCCAGCTACTGATTCCCACAGCGAGTCCCGCCAATGCCCCCTGAATCCCTCCCTTAATCATCCCTTGAGCAAATCCCTCCGCAGGGGATCGCCCCTGAACGCCGTACCCAACTGCTCCCATAACTCCACCCGCGATACCTCCTGCGACCGCACCCGCAACCGCGCCTACAACCGGGGCAAGAGCAGTTCCTGCGACACCAAGAAGCCCGATTGCGGCCCCAGCCGTAAACACTGCCGCTACAGTGACCAGGACAGCAAAGAAAAAATCCCCCAAGAAACTCCGGCCACTCGGGTCACTGAGCTTTAGCGGCGAGTTCCCCGCATACGCATAGGAGTTTACCACCGTAACGGGCAGACTCAAACGCCCGGGTTCGGGGTCCTTCTGCAAAAACCTACCCAAGCTCGGATCGTAGTACCGGGCTCGGGTACCGGAAATTGGCAGATAACCGCATATATTCATCATCTTTAATTATATAGGTTTTTGAAATTAAAGGGTTAAGACCGAGAATATCGCTTGTAGTCGTGTAGTTTATAAGCTACAATATTAATTGTGGAAGCTAAAGAGCGCGATGTTGAGTACTTCGAAACATCTGGTGGAAATCAACCTGTTCGTAATTGGATTGACTCTCTTAAAGACCGCAGAGGGAGAGCAAAGATTCAAACTCGGATCGATCGGGTAGCTTTAGGTAATTTCGGCAACTGTGAGCCCGTTGGATCTGGCGTGCTTGAACTAAAAGTCGACTTTGGACCCGGGTATCGAATTTATTTTGGCCTAGATGGTGAACAGCTAGTTATTTTACTTTGTGGAGGCGACAAGTCTTCGCAGAAGAGTGATATAAAATTAGCAAAGGAATACTGGAATCAATATAGGAGTGGTTATGGCAAAAAAAAATAAGAGCAGAGATCGACACGAACATCTTATTGAAGTTTTAAAAAAACCGGATGAAGCAGTGGAATATTTGAAAGCTGCTCTCGAGGAGGGTGACATGCCTGAGCTTTTTCTCCTTGCTCTTCGAAATGTCGCAGATGCTCAAGGTATTAAACACATCTCTGAAATGACCGGTCTAAATCGAGAGAACTTATATAAAATACTTTCAAAAAAGGGAAATCCGACTCTAGGCAGTCTTTATGCAATTTTAAATGCAGTAGGGGTGAAGCTTTCAATTGAACCGAAGTCCGACGATAAAAAGGCTTCTTGAATTATTTTAGCGTTGCCTGAAAAATCACTGTCAAAGCAGATTCGTAGTACCTGGCTCGGTTGTAGTGGTAGTGCTTTAATGAATGTTTTTTTTTAAAAATCCAAATCTCCAAGCTCGCAAAATCCCACCAATTAAGCCTAATAAAACAGAAGAAAGTACAATGTTGAGCAGTTCTCGATAGAAAACTTGGCAGTATATGCCTGAAAATGAAACGGAAGTAGGCTGACCTACACTGAGACTTCGATATAAGAAAAGCGCAATGCTAAATGCTTCAATCAAAAATACCCAACAAATGCCTAAGCAACATTGGAATAGTACTTTTTTATATTTATTCATTTTGAATTACCACCCCAGACTCCGCCCACGTATGTGCAAAGCGCTGCTGCCCCAACAGCGTAGAGAGCGGCACCCAAATTCAATGATTTTGGCGCCATTACAAAAGCCGTAACCGCGCAGATTCCGCCTTTCCAAACATTTATATTTCCGATTATCGTAGTCTTAAAGTGCCCGACATAACCAGTATCGAGTACCGTGTCCCTTGAAGCTATGTTCCCTCCAATTTTTTTAAAACCCTCCTCCGATATATTTCCATCAGTTTCTAAGGATGCATTAGACGTGCCTGATTCGGCTCGACTTGATTCTCCAGCGACATCGGGATTTTGGTCAGGCTGCGCCACCGGATTCTTTCCCGCAGCCCAGCTATTAAATCCAATAATGGCTCCGGCCACAAAACCCGCTATTGCGCCTTGAATCATGCCCGATGCAAATCCCTCCGCAGTAGACCTACCCTGGACTCCATACCCAATCGCGCCAACTATTCCACCAGCGATTGCTCCGCTCACCGCGCCACTCACTGCACCGATCACCGGTGCAAAGGCAGTACCCGCAGCATCAAGCAGTTCAATCATAAATACTGCCGCCGCCCCCGCCGTAAACACCGCAGCCGCCGTAATCAACGCGGCCAAGACTAGATCCCCCAAGAAACTCCGCCCACTCGGGTCCGTAAGCTTAAGCGGACTATTCCCCGCATACGCATACGAGTTTACCACTGTAACCGGCAGACTCAAACGGCCGGGTTCCGGGTCCTTCTGCAGAAAACGCCCCAGGCTCGGATCGTAGTACCGGGCTCGGATGCCTCCAAATTGCATATAAACACACGTATTCATCCCCTACAATTATAAAGGTTTTTGAAATTAAAGGGTTAAGACGTAAATTGACATTGTATATATATTGTATTATATTCTAACAAATGCAGGTTGAGTGGGACCCGAGCAAAGCCATTGCGAACCTAAAGAAGCACGGAGTCACTTTTGAGGAGGCTTTTACGGTCCTCACTCAAGTCGGCACTGTGACGTTTTATCAGGAAGATCCGAGCGAAGATCGTTGGGTATCGATGGGGTATTCGGCGGCTGGTCGCCTCTTACTAGTTGTTTATTGTGAGCGAAAATCGAATCTCATTCGCATTATTTCGGCAAGACGGGCGACGTCCCGTGAAAGGAAGGACTATGAAGAAGGAATATAATTTAAAAAAAATGAAGGTTTTAAAGCGCGGACCGGTTATTGATGCCAAGCAATCAAAGGTCATGATTTCTCTTAGGCTCGATGGGGATATATTGAATTGGCTGGTGAATGCTTCGGATGAAAAACGAGTACCCTATCAGACACTTATTAATTCTTATTTAAAAGAAGCAATGGATCGACATGGCAAGGATGGGAAAGGAGAACTGCGCAAACTGATTCAAGAGGAAGTCCATAAAATCAGCAAGACTGGCTAAGCAACCACAATTATTTTAAGGAGACTCCAGATGACAAATGATACTCGCAATGTTCAAATTCCGCTGAATTTAACACTCCCGACTTGGGCTTCGGAGGCTTTGAGGAATGAATCTCGGAGAAACGGCGTCGAAATAGAAGCTATTGTTAAAATGTGGCTTATCGAAAGATTAGACGCAGTCGGCGCGCCCCTGTCCCGCTAAAGTGCCGATCCACGCTCAACCCAAAAAGTTTGCGACCTCCTATCACAATTTCTAATCGTCAGCCCCCAGTCTCCGCTCAAGTCCAGAACCAATATCTTCAATTCATTTTGTAATAGCTTTAGCCACTACGAGATTGGTGCGTTAAAGAAACAACACTTGGAATTGTGGCTAAACACATTAAGAAATCGGCATAAATATACAGAAAGAAATCTTTGCCGTATTAAAACTCAAATTAATCATTTTCTAAAATGGGTGGTGGATGAGGAAATAGTTGAAACCAATCCACTTTCTAAAATCAAATATAGAAACAATATTGATCCAACGCGACCACGGGTGGTCCTCTCTGAAAATGAGATTATGGAGATTCTTATTAAGCTCAAGGAAGGAAATCCAAACTTTCTGCACCCGTTTATATATCTCATTGTTCATACCGGTTGCCGAAGAGGAGAGGCGATGAAACTGAAATGGGAAGATGTAGATTTTGAGACGAGACTCATTCGCTTTCGGCAGACAAAAAATGGAACTACCCGGCAAATTAGGATGTCGCCTCGACTTTATGATTTTCTGAGGTCACGGTCAAAAACTTCAGAATTTGTACTTACAGACGAAAAGGGACTCAAGGTTACTCGGGGCAAGGTACAGAGACGTCTCGATCACATAAAGAAAAAACTCAAATTTGGCAAAGACTGGCGATGCCATGATCTCAGGCATTCGTTCGCGTACAATTTTCTAAAGCGCGGAGGCGAAATGTATCAACTCAAAGCTATATTAGGGCACAAATCCATTCAGATGACTGTGGATCTTTATGGAAACCTCAAGGCAGCAGATATAGATGATCCGTCTCCTTATAGATTTTGAAATGAGAGCAAAGAAAAAACTATTTTGAGGAGGCGACGCCTCGCCCGCTGTATTCATTTTTTGATTACTTTGCGCTACCGGATTTTTTTTCCGCGACCGAGCTAAACAGCCTCACAGCGAATCCCGCCAGCGATGATTTCTGCAAGTGGGGACAAAGCTGTTACACCCACTTGAAAAAAGGCAATAGCAGCCTCCCGCCGTAACACCAGCAGCCGCCATGATCAAGACTCCCAGAAGCAAATCCCCCAAGACAATCCGACCACTCAGGTCAGTTGGCTTAAGTGGACTATTCCTCGCATACATGTTCTAGTTTACCATGGTGATCGACAGACTCAAGCGCCCGGGTTCATCTTAAAAAATTTATCATATTCTTGGTCCTTAAATAATTAAGACTTCACAGTCACTTTGAGCATAAACACCAGAAGCCAAATAATAATATAAATTACAATAATGCCGATAAATGCAGAAATGCAGTAAGCTATAATTTTTTCAAAACTGGAGCAGTGTTTAATAGAGGTTTTTTTAAATAACAATTTAATAATAGTTTTTAAAACTAAATCTAAAATCAGTATATTTAAAGCGTCCAACATTTTAACCTACCCCCTATCAATTTAGCCTACCGCACAGCCCATCATTCGCAGAGGCAATGACTGTGGCCCTAAAAGCCACATTGTGCCGCTACAAATTGGATCAAAATATGGCTTTTGAAGATATGGATTAGACTGAGCCCCTCACGTTGGACACTGGCTTAAATAGTTAATGAACAGGCGAT
>CAYJBA010000181.1:0-6084 GCA_964367865.1 uncultured Bacteriovoracaceae bacterium
CCCTACACGACGCTCTTCCGATCTTCGCATTTCTTTCGCCTATCGCTCAGGGCTACAGAATAGAATTTAGGGATTCTCGCTATTTACGGTGGGCTGTTTCGCACTATAGAAAGCTCAGTGAAACAGTGTTTTTTCGAAGGGTTGAACTCAACCCGGAAATGACTTCTACGTTAGTTCAGGCCGAAAACCCATTTGCAGGGTGGCGAGCACCAGCGGCGAAAAATCCGATTTTAGAAAAATATAAAATTATTTTGAAGCCTGAAGCGCCCACCCGGGTCTATCCCACTCCGGACTCTACCCTTAACCTATCAGATACACAGGCGATTGATCCGAACCAAGAGGTCAAAAAAAACCTAGTTGAAGAGAAGTAGAAGAGATTATTACTTATTAACTAATATTAATCATTATTTATATGTATTTGAAATGATTGATTTTATAAAATTTTCCAAATTTTAAATTGGTGTATATAATTTAAGAGTAAAGGTAATTCAATCCGCGGTCCTGGTTTTAGTTAAGCCTTTCGATTGCAGTACGTTGGCAGATCAGGACTGGACTTGGTAGTTAAGAGAGGCTGTTTTTTTAATTATGGAATCCGCGCACAGCAACAGCAATCCGGGAATCTTGACTTATTTCTTGTCCTCCAAGAAATCGATTCTCATCATTTCTTTGGTGGGGCCAATAACTCGGGCTGGATCTGCCGTTCTCGAAAAATGCATTGTTGAAGTTTCGAAAACGGATGCTCAATTTGTAGTTATTAATTTTAGAGATGTTTCGAAAGAAATTGACCGCCACGCCTATCCTGCGTTGGTTCGCCTTCAGAAAATTGTTCGCGACAGACATGCGGAACTTAAGCTGAGCGGAATGCATCCGGATTTAGTCGAACTCCTTGGAGAAAGCGGCCTTATCCGCGGCAATGAACTATGTATGAATTTGACCCAGGCGCTTCAGAGTTTTTCTTTTAATCGAGTAAGAGACGAGACTGCAGCCCCTGCCACAGGGCCCATTATTCGGGGCTCGAAACACTAAGAATGTTTATGCTTTTTCTTTGCCTTGCTTTGAGCAATATCCCTCTTAGCTCGGTTCTTTGAAGATTTAGAAGCGTGCTTTCTGCCTTTTTTTCCTTTTTTCACTTTACCCACTACTCTTGCGACGGCTCGATCCCCACTGTAACTTTCTAACTCCTGGGCGGACCTAGCATCCAGTCTGCCTAGCAGACGGTCTAAATCGGTAGTCACCTCATCAGCCTGTGCAACCTGAATCACTAGAATCATTGCTATTGCGCCTATTAGTGCTCTCATTAATCCATTCCTTCTTTTTTAGTTTCCTAGTTTCCTTGGAAAACTATGAGTTACTTAGTTATGCCTAGTAGTAGAGCAATTCTGGGGCCAAGCTAAGTGTCTATAAATTCGACTTCAGTGTCTAAAGCTTAGACATGCGAAAAATAAAAATTCAGGATTTGAACCTGAGAATAAAAAATTTCAAAGACACTAAACGCACCTTTTAAAACAAAAATCCCCATTTTAACAAAGACTTGACGAACATCTCGATTATGCTACCTTGTTTTTCGAACCCGAAATTTGCAGATGGGCGCAGTTGCCGAAATTAAGCAGGTCCAAATTTGCATACTAGAGATTTTACTCAAATGATCAAAGGAGAGCCTGTGCTGCTTAAATGGAGATCGATCGCCACATTATCACTGATCACTTGGATTATGCTTCTGAGACTTAACTCTTTGGCTAGTGCCGAAGACTTCGGCCTTCCAATCCATGGTTATATTGACATCATAGGTGGTTTCACTTATGGCACCCGATCCGTTGACGATGGCGGAAACCCCATCTCTGGGGGCGCTCCCTACGAAGAAACCGTGCGAGGGTTTCGATCTGGAAATTTGGATTTCTACCTCACTCCCCACTACGACCGCGTGGTCGGATTACTCGAACTCAATATTGAGCCGGAGCTCGCCACCGAGACGATGGGTATTGATTTAGAGCGCGCACAAATTGGCTACCTATTCAGTGACGAACTTACGATCTGGGCTGGGCGCTTTCACGTGCCGTATGGTTTTTGGAACACTGGATTTCACCACGGACAACAGCTCCAACTCTCGATCAGGCGACCGAGGTTTGTGGAATTCGAGGATTTGGGCGGAATTTTACCCACTCACACTATTGGCCTCTGGGGCACCGGATCCTTGAAGACTGGTAACACAAGGATTTCTTACGACGCCTTTATCTCAAATGGACCTAAACTCGTAGATAACGTCTTGGATCCAAATCTCGCAAAAGACGACAATACCAGTCCCATGTTTGGGGGTCGAATTGGGATTTCGCCCAATGGAGCGATTAGCGGCCTCACTTTAGGACTTCATGGATTTACAACTCAAATTGACGGTCTGTATTCGGGAGATAACGGAGGAGCGCCATTTCGCCGAGATCCCCCATCCACATTTGGTCATACCTTCAAACCAACCGGAGCATCCACTCGCGTAAATATGTACGGAGGTTTTGTAATCTTTGACGAACACGGAGTGGATTTTTTAGCGGAACTCTACCATTACTCAAACTCAGATCTTACCGTCCCGAATTCGAAATCTCAGAGTAGTACTTTTGGATTTGCTCAAGTCGGTTACGGCATTAGCGAAAGATTCACACCTTTTGTCCGCTTTGAAAGAGCATCATTGAATCCATCTGACGTTTATATGAAAGAACTCTCGCAGGGTTCTATGCAACAGGGACGCTCTTACACTAAAGAGGCAATTGGAATTAAATGCGACATAAATGATAAAACTGCTGTCAAGTTCGAAGCTGCCCACACAGTCATTGGTGGCGACGGAAGCATCAACTCGGTGGGAGATCTAGCCACAGTAACGTTTAATGAATGGAGAATGCAATATGCGCTCGGTTTCTAGACATTATTACACTCTCTTCGCATTAAGTCTGGCGTTATTGATTCACACCCGGTCATTTGCGGATGAACCGCTATATGTGATTTCTAATTCTTCGATTACTCTTTCACCTTCAGATATTAATGAGATTTTTTCAGGCGAAAAACAACTTGTGGGATCGGTAAAAATTGCGCCTTCAGATAATAAATCCATACAAAATATTTTTCTTTCTAAAGCGCTGGGGATCACTGTTACCAAGTACAATTCGGGCTGGGATAAAAGGGCCTTTCGCGACGGGATGACCAAACCAGAGTCATTGAGCAGCGATCCGCTTGTGATTGAATTCGTAAAACTCAATCGGGGCGGCGTAGGCTATATAGCGTCTCAGCCTCCTAGTGGCGTTAATTTAATAAAAAAGTATTGAACTTTTTTATTAAAAATCAACGAGTCTGTCCAACAGAGACTTGCCCAATGGGCCGGCTCGTGAGAGTGATCTCTCATGAAACATCCTCATGCCCTACTTTTGGAAAAGCTTTACCTGGATTTTACCCGAGGTGATCTCACCTCAGTCTTGGCTGCGTGCACGGATTCAATGACATTTCAAATAGCTGGAAAAAGTAAGCTTGCTGGCAAATATACAAAAGATACATTTGCTTCGGGTTTTGTCTCTCAGCTCATGACGCTATCGCAAAACACTTTTCAAATTGAAGTTCATGACATCCTAGCCAGTGACCGTCATGCGGTCGTACTCGCGAGTAGTATGCTCACTCGCAAAGGAGAGCCCGTGCAGCTTCGAACTGTCCATGTTTGGCGCTTTGAGCACGGAAAGCCAGTTGCCTGGTACGAATATCCTCGCGATCTTTATCAATACGATGCGATTTGGAGCTAGCCCGGTCGCCTTGCTAAGATATAGATCGAAGCACCAATATTCGCCTTTTGAAGCAAGCGATCTGAGAAAATAAATGCTTCAATGATCGGCGCCACCACGCGGTGGTAAAGAGTAAAGGGAACTTTCCACACAAAAAAGATGCGATTCAGCAATCGGTGCACCATATGGTAGTCAAAAATATTTTGTAAAAATGCGTTATAGCGGTGCGAGTAAGCGACTGAAAACCCAGCCAGGGAGATCAGATTTTCATATCCAACGCGGGTTCGGATTTTAGTATAATCATGACCCGCTGCGAGCACGAATTTTTCCCATTTTAGGGGTTGAAAGGTCCAACAAATCCAATCCATGCTTCCACGAATATCACTCACGGGAATATGAAATAAGGCCCGACCCCCTGGCCGCAAGACTCGAAATATTTCCTGAAGGGCCAAAGTTGGGTTTTCTAAATGCTCAATCACGTCAAAGCATGTGACACAATCATAGCTTCCGTCCGCGAACGGGAGTCGCCTCTCGGCGCTACCTTCGAGAAATTTGTTTCCAAATCGATCTCTCTTAGTTGCCCACTCAATCGCGCTAGAAGAAATATCAATACCGACTCCCTGGCATCCAAATCGGCTCGAAATGAGTTCTAGTTGGCTACCACTCGAACAACCAATATCGAGAAACACGTCCTTACTCTCGGGTTTCATGCGGTCTAACATTCGAACATGCTCTCGAAAGGTAAGAAGGAGACTGAACATTCCTTCGCGTGTGGGATACCCCTCCCCTTTATAGGTTTCTAAACGAGCATCATAAATCTGTTTTTGCCAGGATTCTTGTTTGCTGCGGTTAGGGTCTTTGATTTCGGAACTCATAACGGTATTGTAGATTGATTGATGAGAATAATAAATGGTGGTCCCAGCAAGAATCGAACTTGCAACAAAGCTTTAGGAAAGCTCCGTTATATCCATTTAACTATGGGACCTAAAACTGCCCTATGATGGCCAGTAACAAAAGGATATGCCCCGACGCCTGCTTTGCGTAAAGAAAAAATAGGGCAACACAAGCATTGAACTTAATTTGACGCAATGGCCCGATGTCGCCTGGTGCGACCAGCCGTAGACGGTGCGGATCTAAGTTCGTTTGAAGCTTTTCGAACTCCTTCATAAAATGCGATGGGGTTAACGGGTCTTGGTCCCATCCGAACTTCGAAATGGAGATGCGCACCTCGCGCACGACCCGAACTTCCGGACAACGCGATCTTTTGCCCACGAATAACCGAGTCTCCTCTTCTCACAAAGAGCTTTCCGTTATGGGCGTATACCGTCGCTAATCCGGATGAATGACTCAAAATAATCATTCGGCCATATCCTTTGATTCGCGTACCCGCGTATAAAATTTTACCACTATGAGCTGCGAAAACGGGCGTTCCGGATTGTGCCCTCAGATCAACTCCCTCATGAAAATCTCCGCCACGCCTCCCATAGGGAGAGGTAATTTGCACAGCTCCCAAGGGCCATCTCAGCGAAATATTTTGGTACTTTCGCATTTGAGCTTGGGCGATGGGCCGCATCCTTTGATCGGAATTAAGGCTCTGGTCGGAAACTGAACTTGAATCTGCAGATTCGGAAACCTCGATCGGCTTTGCTCCTTGAGGCAACCGAAGCATTCGATCTAACAAACCGTGTCTCACATTCTTTTCGCCCTTTGGAGTGCTCGCGCATCCCGAAATGAACGCGAAGATTAATGTAATTGAAAAAAACGAAATAAAAATTCGCTTGAAATTCTTCAAATGCAAATTACCTCGCAAATGAACCCCGTCCACGATCAAAAGTTTTTTTAATCGCTGCACTAAAACTCAAATCAGTGGAATCTAATTTAATTGGAGTGAGTGAGGCGTAGCCATGATCTACTGCGAAGCAGTCGGTATCTTTATCGTTGCGAAAGCCTTGGTAACTTCCACCCACCCAGTAATAATCTTTTCCTCGATGATCCTTTCGTCTCAGGATACTCCCACTGTAAAATCTAAAACCCTGGCGCACAACCTGCAACCCTTTGATTTTTCCAATTGCTAAATCGGGAACATTTAGATTGAGCATCGTGTGGTGAGGCATTTCGAATTGCTTGATATCCTTAAGCAGCCTTACTGCCATTTTAGCAGCGCTCAAATAATGAAGGGCTGTCTCAGGCTTAGCGTTTTTGAAGTCAATAGCAAGACTCACTGCCATGGAGCGAATCCCTAAAATACATGCTTCACGAGCCGCTGATACAGTTCCTGAATAGTAAACATCTTGGCCTATGATCTTCTCTTTGTAGCTTATTAGATACGAGG